>DASWFA010000396.1:0-6180 GCA_036394475.1 Binatia bacterium | reverse complement strand
CGCTCGCCGTGCGCACCGTGGCGGAGAAAAAAACCGCCGGCCACGCCGAGGACCTGCACGCTTTGCCGAATTTGAATTATCGCAGCTCGCTGATCCAGGACCACGCGCGCGGCTTCGAGCAGAACCGCGTGACGCTCCGCCCCTGCTTCCAGTGCCAGCGGCTCTGCCCCTGGGACGTGGAGATCGGCGAGGGGCCGAAGAAAGGCGCCGTCGGCCACTACAACGCCGGCAGCGAATGGCTCGACACGTTTTTCAACCTGGGCGTCAAGGGCAACGAGGCGCTCTACCTGGCGGAGCGGATCAACGACCTGGGCATCGAGTGCAGCCACTTCTCCTGCGGCGCGGCGGTCGCGTTCGAGGCGTGGGAGAAAGGCCTGCTCGGCCCCGGCGACACCGGCGGCCTCGCCTTCGAGTGGGGCAACGTCGCGACCATCGACCGGCTGCTCGACATGGCGGCGCGGCGCGAGGGCAAATGGGGCAATTTATTGGCCGAGGGGCCGACCCAGGTGGCGGCGGCGATCGGCGGCGACGCCCATAAATGGGTCGTGCACACGAAAAAAGGCACCCCGGCGCTGCACGACTGGCGGCCGCATTTCGGCCAGATGCTGCGCGAGATCGTCGCCTCCGGCGGCATGAAGCCGCAGGGCGGCGCCAGCCGGAAGCCGCCGCCCGATCTCGCCTACCGGGAAACATGGGGGCCGCTCGACCGCGACGACCCGGCCGGCTGGCCCTGGTCGCAGGTCCTGTCCGAGCAGTACCGGCAGTTCTGCGGCCTCAGCGGCGGCTGCTGGTTCGCGCAGATCCATATGCGGCCCGACGGCCTTCAAAGCATCGCCGACTCGCTCAGCGCGACCACCGGCTGGGATTTCGATCTCGACGAGGCGCTCGCGGCCGGCCATCGCAGCATGATCCTGCAGACGCTCTTCGGCACCCAGCGCGGCTGGATCGCCGAGCACGACTGGCAGCAGGTCGGCCCGCGCTTTCTGGAGCCGATCCCGGACGGAAAATTCGCGGGATTCACGATCGGCAAATGGATCCCCGGCATGGTCTACGAATACTACCGGCTTTCGGGCCGGCACGAAAAAACCGGCCGGCCTTTCATGGACACGCTCGAACGGCTGGGGCTGGAAGAGTTCAAAGAATGGGCGCAGCTGGACTGAGCGCCGCGGCGTTGTTTATCGCCGCGGTCTTTTCCGCCGGCCCGGCCGGGGCGGAAAAAATCCGCACCGCGGTGCCGCAGGGGACGCTCAACTACCTATCGGTTTACGCCGCGGACGTGAAAGGCTTCTTCCACGACGAGGGGCTCGACAACGAGACGATCATCATCTCCGGCCCGCGCGCGACCGCCGCGCTCCTCTCCGGCGACGTCGACTACAGCGGCGCCGGCGGCAGCGGCATGCGCGCCGCGGCCAAGGGCGCGCCGCTCAAGGTGGTCATGTTCCAGACCGAGAAAGTCACCTGGTACATGATCGCCGACGCGAGCATCAAAAAGGCGGCGGACCTGAAGGGCAGGAAAGTCGCCGTCGGCACCATCGGCGACACGCAGGACCGGCTGACGACGCTCTTCGTCGAGCGCGCCGGGCTCGCGCCGGGCGACATCACGCGCATCATGATGGGCACCAGCACGACCGCGCGCATTCTGGCGATCAAGACGGGCGCCGTCCAGGCGGCGACGGTGGACCCGGGCGGGGCGATCGCCGCCGAGCTGGAAGGGCTCAAGACCATCGCTTACCTGGGCGACCTGTTCCCGTTTCCGTTCCAGGGCTTCGCCACGCTGGATAAAAAAATCGCCGACAATCCGGCTCAGATCAAGCGCTGGCTCCGGGCGATGATCCGGGGGCTGATTTTTCTCCGCGAGCGGCCCGAGGAGTCGGCCCAGATTGCCGTCAAAAAGCTCCAGCTCGGCAACGTGAGCGCGGCGCTGCTCGTCGACGGGGTCAAGCGCTACGCGCGGGCGCTGCCGGAGGGAGTCCCCGGCATGCCGTCCCCGGAAGGGATCAAGAACATGCTCGAGTACGACGTCCGGCTGCCGATGAACATCAAAGAGCCCGTGCCGCCCGAGCAGGTGCTGAACCTGAAATTCGTCGAGGAGGCGAAAAAAGAGTTTGAGGCCAAGCGGGCGAACCGGTAAGAAGGAGATCGAGAGACGATGAACGAAACCGAATCGAGAGAAAAGCTCGCCACGCTGGCGCGCATCTTCGCCATGCAGGGAATGCTCGGCCTGTTCGGCCACCTGAGCGTCTACGACCCGGATAAAAAGCGGGTCTATATAACGCCGGGAATGGGCTCCGACAAGGCGCAGCTCCAGGCGGCGGACATGGTGCCCACTGCCCTCGACGGCCGGCCCGAGGGCGACGGCCGTCCGCCGGTCGAATGGCCGATCCACACCGCGCTCCACGCCGCGCGCGCCGACGCGCTGGCGGTCGCGCACCTGCACCCGCCGCACGCGACGCTGTTTACGATTGCCAAGCGCGAGTTCCGGCCGGTCACGCTCCAGGGCGCGCTGTTCGGCGGCGGCGTGCCGCTCTACGACCGGGCCCATCTGATCACGACGCCGGAGCGCGGCCGCGATTTAGTGCAGGTCGTCGGCGGCCACCGCGCCGCGCTCCTCCGCGGCCACGGCACCGTCGTGGTGGGAAAAAATATCGCCGAGGTGCTTTACGCCTCGCTGGTGCTGGAAGACGACGCGAAAAAAAGCATGCAGGCGGCGGCGCTGGGGGCGGTCGGCACGCTCAGCGCGGAGGAATGCCGCGCCTTCGACGCCGAGATGGCGCTCGAGCGCCGCGCCCAGCGCGCCTGGGATTACTTCGCCAGCCTGGAGGCCCGCTGGGACCGCCAGCCGGGATCGGGAAGGGTGGAGCTGTTTCCATAAAAAGAAGGCGAGAGGCGACAGGCGACAGCCGAGAGCAGGACAAACATTGAATGTTCTTTTCTTACTCGCGCCTCACGCCTCATGCCTGTTTAGAGGTGATTTATGAGCGAAGGGGTGCGGCTATACGCGGGGACGCAGCACGGGCTGATCGTCTGGCGCCCGCAAAACGGCGGCTGGGAAGAGACGAGCCGGGGGGTCAAGGACGGCATCATCGACTCGATCCACGGCTGCCGCGCGTATCCCGAGCGCGTCTACGTCGGGGTGACCCACGACGGCCTGTATCGCACGGACGACGCCGGCCGCTCGTGGAAAAAAGTCCTCGACGGCGACATCCGCTCGGTCGCCGTCGACCCGACGAACGACGACGTGGTCTATACCGGCGTCGAGCCGGTCGGGCTTTTTAGGAGCGAGGACCGCGGCGAGAGCTGGGAGGAATTGAGCGGGCTCAAGGCCCTGCCGGACGAGGTCAAAAAGAACTGGCGCTTTCCCCAGCCGCCGCATCAGGGACACGTGCGCAATATCTTCATCCATCCCGACGCGCCGCGGACGATCTATTTATGCATCGAGCACGGCGGCATCGTGCGGAGCTTCGACCGCGGCGCGAGCTGGGAAGACGTGAGCGGCGGCATCGATTATTTGGACATCCACGTCATCGCCAACCTGCCGCGCCGCTTCGACCGCTATTTCGTCGCCAGCGCGCGCGGCTTTTTCACCAGCGAGAAGCCGGAGAGCGGCTGGGTGCGGGCCGAGAACGGGCTCACGCGGAACTACTTCCACGATTTTATCTTTTTGCCGCCCGCGCGGCCGGGCGACGGCCCGGAGATGCTCGTCGCGACGGCGGACGGCTCGCCCGGCTTCTGGCGGCGCGAGGGGCGCGGCGCGCGCGCGGCGCTGTTTAAAAGCGGGGACGGGGCGAAGTCGTGGCGGCGCGTCATGGAAGGGCTCCCGGACGACTGCGACCCGATGTTCTGGGCGCTGGTGCACCATCCGCACGACCCGAACTCGATCTTCGCCGGCACCGGCCTGGTGGCGCGCGGCCACGCCTCGGGCAGCGGCGGCAAGGGACAGATCCTCCTCAGCCGGGACCGGGGCGAAAGCTGGCGCGAGCTCCCGATCGAGCTGGCGGCGGACCGGGTGATGTGGGCGGCGGCGGATTAGAATAATAGTTTCTGGTTTCGAGTTCCTGGTTTCCGGTTTGTTCGGAGGATCAAGATGAAAGTTTCGATGACGGCCCCGTCTTTAACTAGAAACTTGAAACAGGAAACTAGAAACTCTAGAGCGATACGATGGCTTGCCTTTTTGCTCCCGGCACTCTTCTTGTTCGCGCCCGGCGCCGGCGCCCAGGCGCCGAAGAAAGTCCGCATGGGCAGCTCGTCGGCCAACGTCTCTTTTCTCGCGATCTACACGGCGCAGCACCGGGGCTTTTTCCGCGACGAGGGGATCGACCTGGAGATTATCTTCATGCCCGCCAACCTCGCCAGCACCGCCGTCCTGAACGGCGACCTCGACTACAACGGCGCGGTGACGGGGACCATCGGCGCGGCGGTCGTGGGCCAGCCGATGAAGGTCCTGCTCTTCACCGTCTCCAAGCCGCTCTTGTTCTTGATGGGCAAAAAAGAGATCAAGGAGCCGCAGCAGCTCCGGGGCAAAAAAGTCGCCGGCAGCTCGCCGGGCGGGTCGGCGACGCTGCTCGCGACCCAGGCGCTGAGACACTTCGGGCTGGAGCCGGGGCGCGACGTCTCGGTGCTGCCGATGGCCGGCAACGCGGCGAGCCGCTACGCCGTGCTCGAGTCCGGCGTCGTCGACGCCTCGCTGCTCTCCGTGCCGGAAAACATCATCGCGCAGGAGCGCGGCTTCCACGAGCTTATCTTTTTGGGCGACGTGGTCGAGTTTCCCCAGAACGGCTTCGGCACTTCCGAGAAGCGCATCCGCGAGAACGCCGACGAGGTTTACAAAATGGTGCGCGCCACGCTGCGCGGCCTGATGTTCATTCATGATCCCAAAAACCGCGAGGCGGTGATCGATATTTTGATGAAGCAGTGGAAGCTCTCCGACCGGAAGATGGCCGCCGAGACGCTCCGGCACGTGAGCCGCGTGCTCACCAAAGACGCCGTGGTGAAGCTCGAATCGGTGCAGGTGCTGGTCGATCTCGCGCGCGACAGCGCGAAGGTCTCCCGCCCGGTCCCGGCGGCCCAGGTGGTGGACTTCTCTTTTGTGGATCGGGCGCGGAAAGAGCTGGGGATATCGAAGTAAAACGGCAGGGAGACGGGCGGGGCTGTCGATAACCTGTGGATATCTTGTGGGGACTACCGGCAGGCGCGGTTCATCGAAAGCGCGGCGGAGTCAGTTTTCAACAGACTTCTGCACAGTTGAAACAGCCGCTTTCCAGGCTTAGAGCAGCGGTTTTCTCCGAGCATTTCCAACACACCTCTTGCGTTATTCCCGCGCCAGCGGGAACCCGGTTTATTTTCCGTCAAAAAAAGAATCGAAGACTGGATGCCCGCTTTCGCGGGCATGACTCAAAAGGCTTCGGCTGGATGAACCGGCGGGGAAGTTGAGCGCGGGCTACAGACTCAGGATATTCGCGCCGGAATAGTTCTTGAGCGCGTTGCGCGTGTCGAGCACGACCGGGCTGTGGGCGGCGATCATTTTGTAATCGAAGGTGGAATGGTCGGTGAGCAGCACGACGCAATCGACCGCGCCGAGCGCCGCCGGCTTCAGCGCCGCCGACTGCAAAACCTTGCCGCCGAAATCGAGGGAAGGCACGTAGGGATCGGAATACTCGACGGCGGCCCCCTTTTCGGCCAGCCCTTTCAGCACTTCGAGCGCCGGCGACTCGCGGATGTCGCTGGTGTCGCGCTTGTAGGCGACGCCGAGCGCCAGGATCTTCGACCCCTTGAGGCTCCGCCGCCGCTCGTTCAGCGCGTCGGCCACGCGCTGGACGATAAAGGCCGGCATCTCGTCGTTGATGTGCGCCGCCAGCTCGATCAGCCGGGGCTCGAAGCCGTTCAGCCGCGCCTTCCACGTCAGGTAATACGGGTCCACGGGAATGCAATGGCCGCCGAGGCCCGGGCCGGGATAGAACGGCATGAAGCCGAACGGCTTGGTCTTCGCCGCCTCGATCACTTCCCAGACGTCGACGCCGAACTTGTGGCACATGAGCGCCATCTCGTTCGCCAGCGCGATGTTCACGCTGCGAAAAGTGTTCTCCATGAGCTTCACCATCTCGGCGCATTCGAGCGACGAGACGGGCACGAGCTGCTCGATAAATTGGCCGTAGAAGAGCGCGGCCGCCGCGCCGCAGACCG
>DASWFA010000395.1:0-3703 GCA_036394475.1 Binatia bacterium | reverse complement strand
CTTGCCGCTGCCGAGCTCGCCGGTGAGGCCGACGATGTCGCCGCCTTGCAACAGCTTTCCCAGTCTCTTGCCCCAGGACCGGGTTGCGGCGGCGGACCGGGACACGACGCTCAAGCTGCTCGAATTTTGAGTTTTTAATTTTGAATTTTGAATTAAATAATCCGATTCCATAATTCAAAACTCAACGTTCAAAATTCATAATTATCCTCGCGCGCCTTCTTTTAACTGTTTCAGACTCTCCGGCAGCGCCTCGATCACGTCCGAGGCGACGAGCCCCATCTGCCCTTTTAACATGGCCGCTCGATCCCCGGCAAAGCCGTGCAGGTAGACCCCGAGCCTGAGCGCGTCGTCGAAAGCGATATGCTGCGCCAGGAGCCCCCCGAGGATCCCGGCGAGCGCGTCGCCCATGCCGCCGCTCGCCATGCCGGGATTGCCCGTCGGGTTGATGAAAATCCGCCCCTCCGGCGTGGCGATCACGGTGCGCGCGCCTTTGAGCACGACGTAGCAGCGATGCTTCTCGGCGAACGAGCGGGCGACGCCCACGCGGTCCCGATTGACCGCCGCCGTGTCCGACCCCGCGAGCCGCGCCATCTCGCCCGGATGGGGCGTCAGCAGCGGCGGCCGTTTGGCGCTTCCGAGCCGCTCCACGCCGTCCGCCAGCAGGTTGAGCCCGTCGGCGTCGACGACGAGCGGGATTTCCAGGTTGCGCAGCAGCCACCAGAGGGCGCTCCGGGTGCCGTCGTTGACCCCCACTCCGGGGCCGAAGACGAGCGCGCTCTTTTTTTCCAGCAGGCGGCGCCACTCCGGATCGCCCGGCGGCTCGATCTCCTCGGCCGCGTTGTTTTTGAGCGGCTCGGTCATCGCTTCGACGAGCAGGCCGGCGAAAATATCGTTGAGCGCGCGCGCCGCGGCCAGCGTCACGAGCCCCGCCCCCACGCGCAGCGCCGCGCGGCAGACGAGCACCGCCGCGCCGGTCTTGCCGCGCGAGCCCGCCACGGCGAGGAGATGGCCGTAGCTGCCCTTGTGGCTGTCCGGCCGCCTTTCGGGAACCAGCCGGCCGATCTCTTCCTCTTCGAGCAGCTCGGCGCGCGGGCGGACCTCGGCGACCGCTTCGGGGCGGATGCCGATGTCGGCGACGGCCAGCTCGCCGGTATATTCCAGGCCGGGATGGATCACCTCGCCCAGCTTGGGAAAGCCGAGCGCGACCGTCATCTCGGCTTTGACGGCGGCGCCGAGCGGCCGGCCGCTGTCGCCGTCCATTCCGGAAGGTATGTCCACCGCCAGGACCGGCAGGCCGGAGCCGTTCAGCGCCGCGATCGCCCCGGCGTAAACACCACGAACCTCCTCTTTCAGGCCGGTGCCGAGGATGGCGTCGACGATGAGCTTCTTGCCCTTGAGCCGCTGGCCGAGCAGGGCCGGCGGATCAGCGCCGTCCTCGAAGACCTTGCCTTTGATCTTGAGATAGGCGCCGAGGTTTTTCGCCGCGTCGGGCGAGATATCTTCCTTTCGCCCCAGCAGGACGACTTCGCACGGGATGCTTTTTTTTTTGAGCCGGCGCGCCACGACGAAGCCGTCGCCGCCGTTGTTGCCCTTGCCGCAGACGACGAGCACGCCGCCGCGGGCGACCTTGCCGAAGCGCTCGACGAGCGCCTCGGCCACCGCCGCGCCGGCGTTCTCCATCAGCTCGAGGCTCGGCACGCCGTATTTCTCGATCGTCAGACGGTCGAGCCGGCGCATTTCCTCTGTGGTCACGACCAGCATGGTTTTAAAGGCCCTTAAAAGACGGGATTTTATCACGGGAGCGGGCGCGAGTCACGCCCCCGCCCGGCGCGGCGGTCTAGCCCCGGGCGCGGCTCATCAGGCCCTTCATCTCGCGCACCGCCTGCTCCATGCCGGCCATGATCGCCCGCGCCACGATGCTGTGGCCGATGTTGAGCTCGACGATCTCGGGAATGGCGGCGATCGGACCCACGTTGTCGTAGTTGAGGCCGTGGCCGCCGTGGACCTCCAGCCCCAGCCGGCGCGCCAGCGCGGCGGCGGCCGCGACCTTGGCGGCCTCTTTCGCCCGATTTTCCCCGGCGTTGGCGTAGGCGCCGGTATGGATCTCCACCGCATGCGCGCCGGTCTCCCGGGCGGCCTCGATCTGCCGCTCGTCCGGATCGACGAACAGGCTGACCTTGATCCCGCCGGCTTGCAGGCTCCGGACCGCGGCGCGAAGGTTGTCTATCTGAGAGGCCGCGTCGAGCCCCCCCTCGGTCGTCAGCTCCTGGCGCCGCTCGGGCACGAAACAGGCGTCGTCGGGCCGGAGCGCCGCCGCCAGCCGGACCATCTCGGGCGTCGCCGCCATCTCCAGATTGAGCTTGGTCTTTATCCGCGCGCGCAAAAGCTCCACGTCGCGCTGCTGGATGTGGCGGCGGTCCTCGCGCAGGTGGACGGTGATGGCGTCGGCGCCGCCCCGCTCGGCCAAAAGCGCCGCTTCCAGCGGATCGGGAACGTCGATGCCGCGCGCCTGCCGGACGGTGGCGACGTGATCGATATTTACGCCCAGGCGAATCATAAAAAAGAATGCAGCGGTCGGGATGATCCCTTTTGCCTTTTCACTTTTTCCTTATTTGCCGAGCTCTTTCTGAATCTCCTCGGCGATCTCCTCCGCCATCCGGCGGATGCGCTCCTCGTTCTCGCCCTCCAGCATGACGCGCGCCAGCGCCTCGGTGCCGGAATAGCGGACCAGCAGCCGGCCGCGCCCGCCGAGCTCTTTTTCCACCGCGGCGATTTTGGCGGCAAGCTTCGGCAGGGAGGCCATGTCTTTTTTTTCTTTCACCTTCACGTTCAAAAGCACCTGCGGCAGCCGGGTCATGACTTTTTTCAGGTCTCCGAGCGTCCGGCCGGTCTCGACCATGACGGCCAGGAGCTGGAGCGCCGTGAGGCAGCCGTCGCCGGTCGTATTGTGGTCGAGGAAGAGCAGGTGGCCGGACTGCTCGCCGCCCAGGTTGAACTTGCCGCGCACCATCTCCTCGACCACGTAGCGGTCGCCGACCTGGGCGCGCTTGAGCTTGATCCCCATGCCGTCGAGCGCCAGCTCGAGCCCCAGATTGCTCATCACCGTCGCCACGACCGTCCCGCCCTTGAGGGTTCCTTTCTCGCGCATGTCCCTGGCCGAGATCGCCAGCGCCTCGTCGCCGTCGACCACCTCGCCGTTTTCATCGACGAACAGAGCCCGGTCGGCGTCGCCGTCGAGCGACAGCGCCAGGTCCGCGCCGTGCTCTCGAAGCGCCTTGCGCGCCGCCTCGGGATAGAGCGAGCCGCAGCCGTCGTTGATGTTCTCGCCGTCCGGCTTGACCCCGATCGGGATCACTTCCGCCCCGAGCTCGGTCAGGACATCGGGCGCCACGCGGTAGGCCGCTCCGTGGCCGCAATCGACCACGATCTTCATGCCTTCGAGCGTGAGGTGGCGGGGAAAACTGTTCTTCAGGCAGACGACGTACCTGCCGACCGCGTCATCGACGCGCCGCTGCTTGCCGATCGCGTTTCCGGTCGGCCGGTGGCGCTCGGTCTCGCCGCTGAAAATCAGCTCTTCGATCTTCGCCTCGGTCTCGTCCGGCAGCTTGAAGCCGTCGTAGGAAAAAAACTTGATGCCGTTGTCCTGGTAGGGGTTGTGCGACGCCGAGATCACCACGCCGGCGTCGGCCCGCATGCTGCGCGT
>DASWFA010000394.1:0-2684 GCA_036394475.1 Binatia bacterium | reverse complement strand
GACCTCCAGGGGAGTCACTTCGGCGGAGCCGAGCGCGAGCGAGGGAAAAACCGGCAGCGGGCTCTGGATGCCGAGGCGGTAGGCGATGTCGCGGATGCGCCGGATGCCCACGTCGCGGGCGACGCGCGCCGTCGCCGAGTTGAGCGACCGCTCCAGCGCCGACTGCAGCGTGACCGTGCCGAAATACTCGTCCTTATAGTTCGCCGGCTGCCATTCCTGCCCTTCGTAGCTCCAGCTGAAGGGGGCGTCGTCCACCAGGGTGACCGGCGTGAATCTTTTTCCGTTCTCCCCTCCGTACATTAAGGCGGCGAGATAGACGAACGGCTTGAAGACCGATCCCGGCTGGCGCCGCGACTGGAAAATGCGGTTGAATTGGGATTTCTGATATTCCCTGCCGCCGACCATCGCTTTGATCTCGCCGGTCTGCGGCTTGATCACGATGATCGCGCCCTCGAGGCTGTCCGCCTCGCCCCGCTTGCGGAGGTAGGGATAGGTTTCCTCGAGCCGCTTCAGGCCCTCCGACAGCGATTTTTCCGCGATCCTCTGCAGCTGGAGGTCGAGGCCGGTGAAGATCCGGTAGCCCTCCTGCGAGAGAACGTCGTGGGAATAATTTTCCGCCAGCTCGCGCCTGAGATAATCGACGTAAAAGGGAGCGTCGTTGGTGACCTTGATGAGATCGCGCTTGGGGATGACCTCCTTGATCGCGGCGTCGTACTTCTGGCGGGTGATCAGCTTCTCTTCCAGCATCTTGCCGAGCACCACGTTTCTTCTCTGCTTGGCCGCCTCGACGCTGCGAAAGGGGGAATAGCGGTTGGGCGCGCGGATAAGGCCGGCCATCAGCGCGGTCTCCCCGACCGTCAGCTGCGAGAGGTCCTTGGAGAAATAAAACTGCGCCGCCTCGGAGATGCCGAAGATGCCCTGCGAGCCCTTCTGTCCCAGATAAATCTGGTTCAGATAATTTTCCAGGATCTCTTCCTTGGTGTATTTTCGCTCGACGATCAGCGCCATGATCGCCTCTTTCACCTTCCGGTGCATGGTGCGCTCGTCGGTCAGGAAAAAGTTCTTCATCAGCTGCTGCGTCAGCGTGCTGCCGCCCTGGACGACGCCGCCGCTCTTCAAGTTCGTCCACGAGGCGCGGAGGATGGCGATCGGGTCGATGCCGCGGTGGCGGTAAAACCTCTCGTCCTCGATCCCCAGGATCGCCTTGACGAGAAGCGGCGGCACTTCCGCCAGGGTGACGAGCCGCCGCTCTTCCCAGATGTGGTCGTAGAGGCCGGCCACGAGCTCGGGCTCGAGCTCGAGCGAAAACATCTCCTGCCCGCTCGCCAGGTTTTCCATCCGCGTGACCGCGACGCCCTGGAAGCCGATGCGCAGCGGAAAGCCCTTGAAGTTGTCCATCGGATAGGAAAAATCGTGCAGGTAGATCTCCACCGCGTCGCTCTTGGCGAAGCGGTACTCGCCCTTGGCCTTGACGTCGGCGCGGGTCTCGCGGTAGCCCAGCCGCCGGAGCTTCTCCGCCAGGTCTTCCCGGCGGAGGTTCATCCCGACGTAGAGAAGAGAGGTGTCGGAATAGATCTTGGAAGGAGCGACCCATTTGCGGCTTTCGAATTTTTTCGTCACGACGCCTTCGAGGTATTTCACGTACCAGGCGCCGAAAATCCCCGCGACGGCGATGAAGGCGGCGAGCGAAAGGAAGAGGACTTTGCGGCTGGGCAGGCGGAGCTTTTTCAAAACTGAACGCGGCATGAAATTAGCCTGAGTGTAACGCCTTTCGAAGGCAATAAAAAGAGGGTCGGGCGCGCGCCCGACCCTCTCGGAAGCTACCAACCGCCCGCGGGAAACTATCGCGCGGGCTTGAGGGCGAGAAACAGCGTGCTCTCGCCGCGCCGGACCAGGAAGAGGACCCCCTTGCCTTTCTTGACTTCGCCCACCGCCTTGCGGAAGTCGGCGACTTTCTTGACCGGCTTGCGGTCCACCTCCATAACGATGTCGCCGCGCCGGAGCCCCGCGTCTTCCGCCGCGCTGCCGGGCTCGACCGCGGTGATGACGATGCCCTCGGCGCGCTCGAGGCCGAGCGACTCCGCGATCTGCGGCGTCACCTGCTGCACCGTGAGGCCGAGCTCGCCCTTCTCCGGGGCCGAGGCGACGACCTCCTCGTCTTTCATTTCGCCCACGCCGGCGGAGAGCGTGACCTCTTTTTTGTCGCGCAGGACCTTGACCGAGACTTTTTTATCCACCGACGTGCGCGCCACGATGATCGGCAGGTCGTTCGAGTCCCGGATCTCCTTGCCGTCGAATTCCACGATGACGTCGCCCACTTTGACGCCCGCTTTCTCCGCCGGACCGCCTTTGGTGACGTCGGCCACGAGCGCGCCTCTGGGCCGGTCCAGCCCGAGCGACTCGGCGATCTCCGGCGTCACCTTCTGGATGAGCACGCCGAGATAGCCGCGGGTCACCTTCCCCTTGCCCTTCAACTGCGGCAGCAGCTCCTTCACCAGGTTGACCGGGATGGCGAAGCCGATGCCGATGTTCCCGCCCGACCGGCTGTAGATCGCCGAGTTGATGCCGACGACCTCGCCGCGCAGGTTGATCAGCGGCCCGCCGGAATTTCCCGGGTTGATGGAGGCGTCGGTCTGAATAAAGCTGTCGTACGGGCCGCCGCCGGGGAGATGCCGCCCCTTGGC
>DASWFA010000393.1:0-4794 GCA_036394475.1 Binatia bacterium | reverse complement strand
CCCCCATCGACCCGCGCCAGGCGCTGCTCAAATAAATTCCTCGACCTTCTTGAAAAACTGCTCGACGATCATCTTGGCGACGCCGCCGATCATCCTCTGACCCATGCCGGCGATCAGCCCGCCGACTTTCGCGTCGGTGCTGTATTTGAGGACCGTCTCGCCGCCCCGCTCTTCGAGATCGATCACCACGTCGCCCTTCATGAAGCCGGGGCCGCCCGAGCCTTCGCCGCTCAAAACGTAATGCTCCGGCGGCCGCTTGTCTTTGATCGACACTTTGCCTTTGTAGGTTCCCTTGACGGAGGCGACGCCGACTTTCATGACCGCTTCGTACTCGTCGGGGCCGACCTCTTTGAGGCCGTCGCAGCCGGGCATACACCGGGCCATCACTTTCGGATCGACCAGCACCTGCCAGACCCGCTCCCGCGGCGCTTTGAACGCGTAGCTGCCTTCGATTTTCAATGGTTTTTCCCTTCTTGAGTTGAGCTATCACGGCTCTTCTATAGGATCAACCTTTTCCCCGCGCGGTTGAATCTTTGTCCGTCCTCGACTAAAATCGTCCTTATTCGATGTCCAAGCTAACCGCCATTTTACTGGCCGTCGTTTGCTTTCTCGTCCCCTCTCTTAGCTGTTCCCAAGAGCAGAACCCGCGCGAGCTTTTCGCCAAGGCTTATGCGCTTTTTTCCCAGGGCGATTCGCGGCTGGCGGAAGAGCTTCTGCTCCGCACCCTGGAGCGCAATTTTATCCTGGAGGACTACAGCCTTCACTACCTGGCGCTCATCGCCGTCAAAAGCGCCAACCTGACGGCGGCCCGGCAGTACTACTCCCAGCTCCGGCTCAAATTTCCCGACAGCGTCTGGCTCGCGCACGCCGATCTCCAGCTCGCGAAGCTCGCGCTGGCGGAGAGGAATTACGCGCGGGCGGCCGAGCTGGCCCGCGGCCTGCGCGGCCAGCGAGCGCGCAGGGAGATTGCGGAGGAAGCCGGCTACCTGTTGGGCCAGGCGTTGGAAGGAGCGGGAGACTCGAAGCAGGCCTACGCCGCGTACCAGGAGCTGCGCCGCGCCGCCGCTCTCTCGACGTGGGACGTGTCGGCGCGGAACGCGGTCGCCGCGCTCCGGGAAAAATCGCCCGAGCTTTTCGGCGCGGCCGCGCCCGAGGCAGTCCTCGACGAAGCCGACCTCTTGACGCGCGAGCAGGCCTACCCGGACGCCGAGAAGCTCTACTTGAAGCTTTTGGAGCAGCCGCCGCAGGGCGGCTTCCGCCCGCGGGTTCTGGCCGCGCTCGGAAACCACTACCGCGTCCAGCGCAAGCGCGACGAGGCGGTGCCGGTGCTGGCCGAGATCGTGCAGAGCTATCCCGACAGCGCCGAAGCCCCCGCCGCGCTGAACCAGCTGGCGCAGATTTACTGGAACCGCGACGACGACGCGAAAGCGCTGGAATATTTCAAGCAGCTCCGGGACCGCTACCCGAAAAGCTCGTTCGTCGATTTCGCCGAAAACGCCTCGGCGCGGATTTACGAATCGCTCGGCCGGCAGGACGACGCGCTCGCGGCCTATCAGTCGCTCGCGAAGCGGGGGACGGACGGCCAGATGCGCGAAGAGGCGGCGTGGCGGGCGGCCTGGATTTACTATTTGCGGAAAGACGACGCCAACGCCAACGCCGCGTTCAAGCGGCTGGCCACGGGCAAGGACAACGCGAAGTATCGCCTCGCGGCCGTTTACTGGCAGGCGCGCACCGCGGCCCGGCTGAAGCAGGCCGACGAGGCGAAGAAGCTGTATCTCGCCGTGCTGAACGATGCGGAGGAAAGCTACTATAAAGGCGCGGCGGCCGCGCAGCTCGCGCGCCTGGGCGCCGCCGCCGAGGAGAAAAAGCCGCCCGACGCCGCTTCCACGCCGGCAGCGCCGGCGCCCGCGCTGCTGAGCAGCGCGCAGGCCTTTCACCTGGCGCGGGCGCAGGAGCTGGCCGAGCTGTCGCTCGCCCCGCTGGCCGTGGTCGAGCTCGACGAGGTCAGAAGCCTGGGCGCGGAAGAAGGGCTCCGCCTCTTGCTCATGCGCGAGTACGCGCGCAACGGCGCCTACGCCCGCACCGTCGCGCTCGCGAGTCAATTCCAGTCGCCCCACGCCGCCGAAGAAGTCGCGCGCTACCGCTACCCGCTGGCCTACTGGGAAAGCGTGCAGAAGCGGGCGAAGGAAAACGGGCTCGATCCCTATCTGGTCGTCTCGCTCATCCGCCAGGAGAGCCTCTTCGACCCCAAGGCGGTCTCGCCGGCGGCGGCCTACGGGCTGATGCAGATGCTGCACTCGACGGCGACGCGGACGGCGACCCGGATGAAGCTGGCGCCGCCAGCGCGCGAGAAGCTCTTCGAGCCGGAGGTGAACCTGCAGCTCGGGATCTATCATCTCAAAGAGCTCCTGCAGCGCTACTCGAACAGCTACGTCAAGGCGATCGCCGCCTACAACGCCGGCGAGAACGCCGTCACGCGCTGGGAAACGCGCTACGCCGGGTCGGAAGACGACGAGTTCATCGAGCGCATCCCCTACACCGAGACGCAGCTTTACGTGAAGCTCGTGCTCCGGAACCTGCGCGTGTACAAAAAAATCTACGGCGAGCAGAAATGATGGGCTAAAACTCGGCGGCCTTTGAATATGCAGTGATCGAAGCCACTAAATTCCGTTCGCCCCGAGCCCGTCGAAGGGCGTCCTATCAGATAGTCGAACGGATGGCGCACTAGAAGTAGGACGAACGGGATCGAAGAGAATTGATATGACAATACCGCGCCTCCTGGAAAACCGGAAATGAGGCGGCGGCGCGGGCGGCCGCTGGTGGGCGTCACCCCCGACCTCGCGGCGGCCGGGCGGCCCGGCGGCAAGGCCGAGCCGCTGATCGTGCTGCAAGAGCGCTACGCGCGGGCGCTCGAAGCGGCCGGCGCGATTCCCTTGATCCTTCCGATCCTGCCGTCGAGGGCGCTCCCGAGCGTCGTCGACCGGCTCGACGGCCTCGTCGTCAGCGGCGGCAACTTCGACATTCACCCCAAATTCTACGGCGAAAAGCCGATCCGCGCGCTGGGCGAGATCCAGGCGGAGCGGACCGAGTTCGAGCTCGGCCTGATCGCGCTGGCGCTCGCGCGCGATATGCCGGTGCTCGGAGTGTGCGGCGGCGCGCAGGCGATCAACGTCGCGCTCGGCGGCTCGCTCTACCAGGATATCGCGAGCCAGCACGCCGGCGCGGCGGAGCACCAGCGCGGCGATTTGAAAGACCGCGGCGGACACAGGGTGAATATCGTGCGCGGCACCAGGCTGAGAACGATCGTCGGCAGCGCCAGCCTGACGGTCAACACCACGCATCACCAGGCGGTGAAGGCGGCGGGGAAAAACCTGGTCGTCAACGCCACCGCGGCCGACGCCGTCATCGAAGGCATCGAGAGCGCGGCGCACCGGTTCGTCCTCGGCGTCCAGTGGCACCCGGAGTTTCTGGTCCACCGGGACGCGGCGCAGAGAAAAATCTTCGCCGCCCTCGTCCGCGCCTGCCGTTAGCCGAGACCCCGGATAAAACCCGACTCGTCCAGCTCCCGCACGAAGCGGTCGTCCACGAACGAGCGCGGGTCGGCGGCCGCCGCCGCGGGGAGATCGCGCGCCATCATGCGGAGCGCCTCCCCCAGGGCCGGGACGACCGGATAGGGGACCTCCGGCATTCCCGGACGGGTGAGATCGTACGTCGCCTCCGCCACCGCCCGGTCGGAGATGCCGCTGTATTCCTGCTGGGCGCCGATCGTAAAATCCCGATCGGTCCGGTAGCGGTGCATCCCCTCGACATAGGCCATCACGAACCGGCGGACGAGGTCGGGAGATTCCCGCACCGTCTGCCGCCGGGCGGCGATGCCGCCGAGCGCGTAGTTGAAGCCGAACTCGGCGAAGTCGACGAGGAAAGGGCAGCCGCGCATGCGCGCCTCGACCGCCTCGGGCGGCGTCATCACCAGCGCGTCGCACGCGCCGTCGTAGAGCGGCACGGCGCTCGCCCGGATGCCTTGGGTTTCGAACCGCTCGATAATGAACCGGACCAGGAGGTCGTTCAGGCCGCCGTCGCCGAGAAAGCCGATGCGCGCGCCGTCGAGCTCGCCGCGGCGGCGGAAGCGCGGGCGCGCGACGAGGAACTGCTGGTTGATGCCGCCGGTGAGAAAGACGAGGTCGGTGTTTTGTTCGAGGCCGGCGCGGAGCAGCGCCGGGGCGGCGAGATTGCCGAAGCGGATCTCCCCCTCCACGAGCCCTTTGACGACGCCCTTCGCGCCGCCCATGAGCCGCGTTTTGACTTCGAGCCCGTGCCTGGCGAACAGCCCCGCCCGCTCGGTGACGATCAGCGGGCCGGCGCCCTGGCCGATCGTGGCGTATCCGGCGATGAGCGAATGCATCGGCACGGCGCTTTACTATCGGATTTATTTTTCCCGGTTGTATGCGCCCATGCCGGGGCGGTAGGTCTTGTCGTCGAGAAACTGCTTCATGCCTTTTTCCCGGCCGCGCTCGGGATCGTTCGCCGCCAGCGCCGCGCTCTTGGCCGACATGAAGTCCTCCGCCTGCGCGTAGTCCATGGTTTTGCAGTGCTTGTAGACTTCCTTGGCGGCGCGGAGCGCGTTGGGATTTTTTTCCTTGAGCTTCTCGGCGAGCTTGACCGTCTCCTCGCGGAGCTTCGCGCGCGGCACCGAGGAGGTGACGAGGCGCATCTCGGCGGCCTTTTTGCCGTCGAACGTGTCGCCGGTCATGATGTAGTACATCGCGTCGCGATAGCTCATCGCCTCGGCCAGCA
>DASWFA010000392.1:0-2307 GCA_036394475.1 Binatia bacterium | reverse complement strand
GTCGCTGCCCGCCATGCTCATCCGGCAAACCATCTCCGAGCCGCCGGCGCTCCGGCAGGGAATCCACTCCGTGGGGATGAAGGATGGCGGCGGCTCCGGAAAGCTCTCCAGCTCGGCCCTCGATTTCAGCGCCCGCACCCGCGCGTACCATTCGCCCGCTTCCTTCAGGCTATAGCCGAATCGCCCGACGAGATCGGCCACCGCCTGGTCCTCGGGCAGGAGGCGCGAGCGCCGGACCATGTAGGATTTTTTCATGTCCCACGCGCCATGCGGCACCCACGCGCCCGTCTTGTAAAACAATTCGCTGCTGACGACGAGAAAAACTTCCGGCGGCCGGCAGTGGGTCGAGGACAGGATGTCTTCTTGCCCGGCCGCGCTAAAGCCGCGTCCGGCGAGATAGCGCTCCGCCCCGGCCCGGTCGAGCTTTACGAGATCGGCGAGCGCCGAATAGGCGGCGATGTCGTCGAGGCCCAGCCCGGCGAGCTTGCCAAAGGCCCCCCGAGCGCCTTCGGGCAGAGGCGTGGCGTCCGAGCCGCAGGCGAGCATACGCAGGATGCCCGCGCTTTCGGCCTCGCTCGGCGCGACGAGCGCCTTCGCGACCCAGTGCGGCACATGGGTCAGAAGGGAGGCGCCGTCCGTGCTCGTCCTTCTTTCGGCGGCGTACTTGACCCAATAGCCGTAGTCCCACCACGTGGTGACGATGGCGTCCGGGTGCGACTCGCTGCGAATTTTGCCGAGGGTGTCCCACCAGGCCCGGTTGATGGAGGGGTAATAACCCCTTGCCGCCGCGTAGCCGCGCCAGACCGGCGGGACGATCAGCAGCGCGATAACGAGGCTGGCCAGGACCGCCGCGGTCCGGGGGCGGCGCGGCAGCAGCGCCCGCGCGCCGACTGCCAGCCAGTCATGCGCCCGCGCGGCGCCGGCCGCGAGCGCGAGCCCGAACGGGACGACGAAGAAGATGACAAACCGGTGGGCCTGATAGAATTCCACGGCCGCGGCGAGGAACCAGACGAGCAGGACCCAGGAAAGCCCCTCGCCGCGCCCGCGCTCCGGCGTTTTGTCGAACCGGCGCGCCGGGAGCCCGGCCGGGGGCGGCAGCGTAAAAAAGTGCGGCAGCGCAAGGAGGATCGGCAGCGCGAGAAAGAGCGGCGCCGCGGGGCTCCACGGGCCGTCCGGAACGAGCACATAAAAATAGGCGAAAAGCGCGCTCAGGCCGAGGACCAGGATAAAGTGCCGCGGCCGCCACCGGTCCGGGAAAAACACCAGGAGCAGCCCCAGCCAGCCGCAGAAGAAAAAAAAACCCCGCCCATGTGCCGGACGATGTCCAGGGAATACGGCCTGGCGAACTCCGCCACCGTTTTCAACCCCTGCGGCCAATAGTCGGCGCCGGGCGCGGCGGCGGGCAAGGACCGCAGCAGCCCCAGCATCCTCAAGATCCCTTTGATGCGGCCGACGGAAATCGATAGGAAAGGAGCTTCGTCCCCGGCGAGCAGGGCGAAAACGCCGGCCGAGAGATAATAGACTGCCAGCACGAGCGCGCCGATTTGAATCTCCTCCCGGCGCCAGAAGCCGCGAAAACCCCGAAAGCCCCAAAATCCGGATGCCCGCTCGCCGAGCGCTAAGGACACGGAGAAAAGGATCAGCCGCGCGAGCACGGCGCCGATGAGAACGACGAAAGTAAACGACCATCCCGACCAGGCGGCCGCGTGGAGACCCGTGAAAAACCCCGCCAGGACGGCAAACAGCGTCGCGGGCGTCCTGGCGCGGGCGTCGAGCGCGGCAATCAGCGCCCACGCCGCGAACAACGGCAGGACGACGTTCCACACGTCGTTATCGCCGCCGATGCTGCGGAGGAGAAACTGGGGCTGGAGCGAAATGAACAGCGCGGCGAAAACTCCGCCGGGATTCCCCGCCAGGCGCCGCCCGAGAAAAAAGGCCGGCAGGACTCCGAGCGTTCCGATCAACACCGGGACGAGAAAGGCGCTCGCCGCCAGCGGATAATCGGGACGGAACAGCGTCGCGGCCCTGGCGACCGCCGCGATCGCGCCGACATGGAGCGGCCGGCTGTAGATCATCTTGTAGCCCACCGGCGCGTGCCCATACGTGTCGCGGCACTCGCCTTCGACGACCGCATCGCAGAAAGTCCCGTGGTCGAGGTAGTTCCGCGCCTGCCGGAGCCAGGCGTAACTGTCGAAATCGCCGAGGTGGGTATAGCGGCGCCCGTCTTTTCCCTCGAAGCCGAGCTCGGATTTGAGCTCGGCCCGAACCGCCGCGCCGGCCGCCCGATACTCCGCCTGGTGGCGATCA
>DASWFA010000391.1:0-3417 GCA_036394475.1 Binatia bacterium | reverse complement strand
GTTCGAGACGTTGAGCGCGGCGAGCTTGAGCTTCATGGTCCCGGTTTCCGCCTCCGAGATGTCCATGAGCGTGTTGAGCAGCGTCAGCACCCGGTCCGATTCCTCCAGGCAGTCCGCCAGCGCCTCCTTGTGGTCCTGCGGCCGGCTCGCGTCGGATCTGAGCGCCATCTCGGCGGTGCCCCTGAGGCGCGTCATCGGCGTGCGCAGATCGTGGGCGACGTTGTCCAGGGCTCCCCGCATGCCGCGGATCAGGCTTTCGATTCTCTCCAGCATCCGGTTGAACAGCCGGACCAGCTCGTCCAGCTCGTCGCCGGTCCCGGCCGTGGGGACGCGGGCGTCCATCCTGCCCGTATCGACGATGGATTGCGTGGTCTGGATGAGATTATGGATGGGCCGCATCGCGCGAAAGGCGAGAATCGCCCCGCCGGCCAACCCGATCACGATGATCGGTATCATCACGGCCATCGTGGTCTCGCGGAAATCCTCCAGGATCTCCTTTCGGTCCTCGATGTCTTTGCCGACTTGCAGGACATAGCCGCCCGGCAGCTCCGCCGACGTGAGCTCCAGCACGTCCGCGTCCGTGTTGGACGGAAAATACCGCCACTGCCCCTCGGCCGGACGGTCTTGCAGCGGCTTGACCTCGAACTTCTCCCAGAGCCCCGAGTTGCTTGAAAACACGGTCCGGTTTCCGGGGCCGACGACGCGAATAAAAAAGGTGTTGCGCGGGTCGGCGGCCGCTCGCTGGACGGCCGGGAGGCCGCCCCGCTGGGACAACGCCACGTACTTTCTGAGCTTCGACTGAACCTCCTTCCGGTTGTCGCGGACCGACATCGTGAGAAAGATGTACGAAACCCCGAAGAGAATCACCGAGCTCGCGATAAAAATCGCCGAGTACCAGAGGGTGAGCCGGAAGCCGAGGGTTTTTCCGATGCCGCTAGGAAGTCTTGAGCGCATAACCCACCCCCCTTTGCGTGTGGATCATCTTTTTCTCGAAGTCCCGGTCCACTTTGTTGCGCAGCCGGCAGACGAGCACGTCCACCACGTTGGTCTGGGGATCGAAATCGTAGCTCCAGACGTGCTCCATGATCATGCTCTTGGACACCACTTTCCCCGCATGGTGCATCAGGTATTCCAACAGGGCGAACTCCCGGGGCTGCAGCTCTATTTTCCGCCCCGCCCGGACGACCTCCCGCGTCAGCAGGTCGACGGAAAGATCGCCGGCGGACAACCGGGCGGGCTCGGTTATTTTGCTGGCGCGCCGGATGAGCGCCTGCACGCGCGCGAGCAGCTCGGAGAACGCGAACGGCTTGGTCATGTAGTCGTCGGAGCCCGCGTGCAGCCCTTTGACGCGGTCGTCCACCGAGCGCTTGGCGCTCAGGATGATGACGGGAATGTCGATTTTTTGCCGCCGGAGGCGCTCGATGAGACTCAAGCCGTCCAGCTTGGGCAGCATGATGTCGATGACGGCCACGTCGTAGGGGTGGGCCGTGGCCAGATACAATCCCTCCTCGCCGTCCGCCGAATGATCGACGGCGAAGCCGGCCTGCTTCAGCCCCTTGGCGATAAACGAGGCGATCTTCTCGTCGTCTTCCGCAATCAACACGCGCATGGTAGCCTCTATCGAAAGATCAATCTTTTACGCGAGAAGCATAGAACCGGGCCGCGCGGGGGTCAAGACCGGCGCGCCGCCGGCGGGCCGCGGCGCGGAAAAGAAGTTTATCGCCGCGCCTTGGTTTTTCTCCGGTTTCCGTTTTACTATGAGGGCCAGTCCGCCGCAGCCGGGGTTTTCCGTGGCGCCGTCGCAGGCAAAAATAATCGAGAAAATCGCGCGCATCGTCGGCGCGGCCGAGGTCGCGACCGATCCCGCGCGCCTGGACGAGCTTTCCTGGGACGCGCTCAGCGAGGGGAGGCTCGATCCGCGAAGCCGGCCCGAGTTGAGCCTCCCGCTTTGCGTCGTCACGCCCGGCGCCACGGCGGAGGTCGGGCAAATCGTCCGCGCCGCCAACGAAGAAAAAACTCCCGTCATCCCCTACGGCGGCGGCTCCGGCCTGATGGGCGGCGCCCTGTCGGTCCGCCCGGGCATCGTCCTCGACCTCCGGCGAATGAGCCGGGTTCTCGAAGTCGATACGGCGGCGTTTTCGGCGCGCGTCCAGGCGGGGGCCGTGCTCGAATCGGTGGAGCAAAAGCTTAACGCGCACGGGTCGATCCTCGGCCACGATCCCTGGACGCTCCCCGTGGCGACCCTGGGCGGGGCGATCTCGACCAACAGCGTGGGCTATCGCGCCGGGAAGTACGGCTCGATGGGCCGGCAGGTTCTGGGCCTGGAGGCGGTCTTGCCCGACGGCGAGGTCGTGCGCACGCGCGCCGTCCCGAAGTCTTCCACCGGCATCGATCTCAAGGCGCTCTTCATCGGCGGCGAGGGCGTATTCGGCGTCGTGACCGAGGCGACGATCAAAATTTTTCCCCGGCCCGAAAAGCGCGCCCTCTCCGCCCTCGGCTTCAAGTCGTTCGAGCAGGGCTACGGCGCGATCGAAAAAATATTCGCGCGCGGCCTGGCGCCGGCGATGGTCGATTTCGGCGACAACGAGGACAAATTCGGCGGCCTCGCGCTGCTCTATCTGGCCTTCGAGGGAGTCCGGGAAGTCGTCGAGGCGGAGGAGACCATCGCTCTGTCGATCTGCGCCGCGGCCGGCGGCAGGAGGCTGCCGCAGGAACAGGCGGAAGAGTTCTGGCGCGAGCGCCATTCGATCGCGCGCCGCTTCATGGAGAACCGCCGCCAGAGGCGCGAGCGCGGCCGGGACGGCGTTTACCGCGACTGGATTCACGTCGCGCTAGCGGCGTCGAAAGTTTTACCGTTCAGAAAGGCGGCGATGGAAATCATCGCCCGGCGCGGCGTCCGCCTGCAGGAGAGCGGCCTGTGGATACGCCCGGAGCTGTTTTCGATGCCGCTCCGGATCGACGACGACGGCGCGAACAACGCGCAGCTCGTTCTCGAAGAGACGGTCGAAGAGCTGCTCCGTCTGGTGCAGCAGATGGGCGGATCGATGGAATACACGCACGGCGTCGGCGTGAAGCTCGCGCCGCTGATGGCGGCGGAGCACGGCTACGGTCTCGAAGTGATGCGGCGGATCAAAAAGACTCTCGATCCGAACAACATCATGAATCCCGGCAAAATGGGGTTATAAGCTCGGGGGGCGAGCCTTCCGACCGCAGCCGATGGGCCTTTGCCTTGAGGGCCCTGGATTTTACTAGCTACGTTCGAGCTTGACGAAACCTGTGCGTTCCTGCGTCTGCGGTCTTCAGACTCGCCCCCTTCGCTCGGAGGGAATGGGATTTTAGCGCTCGATCTCCCTCCGGCGCATTTTTAGAGCGGACCGCCAAGTCCAAGATGACGGGGCGCCGCAGGTCGAAACGCCG
>DASWFA010000390.1:0-3476 GCA_036394475.1 Binatia bacterium | reverse complement strand
AGCTTTCGTCGGTTTGACATCTTTACCGCAACAGCTTTTTCTCGTTCAGCGCCTTGATAACGATCGCGACGTAGTTTTTGATCGCGGCAGCCATGTTATCCGGTTGTACGGCCTTGACCGTTCCGGTCCAGACCACGTCGTCTTTGCCCACATCATAAAGCGTGGCCTCGGAGGTATAAACGTCGTAGCGCCGGACGCCCGGCGCGCCGTAAAGGCCATACCACGTCGCGCCGAGGTGGGGGCCAAAAACGCCGACCGCGGGATAGGGATAATAACTCGGGCTGTACTCCGTTTTTTGCTCCACGCCGACCGGCCGCGTCAGGATCGCGGCGTCGGCGCCCGCCTGTTTGGCCGCCTGCTTGAGCCGCGCCGCGTCGAGGCTATGATCCTCCGGAAGATAGCGATAGCTCGGCGCCGCATCGACCCCCGCCGACCGGAGCTGGGCCGCGAATTCGTCTTCGAAATTGCGCCGGATGGCGCTTTCCCCGTCGCTGGCTCCGACGATGATTTTTTTGAACGGCGGCGCGCCGTAGCCGGGGTTGCTCCACTGGCTCACCAGCCGGTTCTCGGCCGCGCATCCGGTTAAAAACAACGCGGCGATCGAGCATGAAAGCAGAAGCGCGCGCGGCGATTTAGGCTTCATACAAACTTCCGTTTTATCATACCACCGGCGCGGCCTTTTTCGAAGCCGGACGCGGCACGGCCGGTCTCGTTAGACGGCCGTCCCCGCTTCGTGCTAATACGTGGTTGTCGAAAAAATGACCGATTCAAGCCGGCAAAAAACCAGGCCCGCCCACTTTTCGATGCTGCGGAGCTACCGCGCCGCGGACGTGCTCACCCTGGGCAACGCCGCGGCCGGCACGGCGGCGATTTTCGCCGCCATGAGCTACCTGCAGGCGCCCGACCGGTGGCGCATTTATCTCGCCTTTTGGCTTTTGCCGCTCGCGCTCGTGCTGGACATCGCCGACGGGAGGGTGGCGCGGCGGCAGAAGCAGCACTCGCTCTTCGGCGGCGAGCTCGACTCCCTGGCGGACATCGTGAGCTTCGGCGTGGCGCCCGCGGCCCTCGCCTACGCGCTGGGAATGCGCGGCGGCCTGGACGTGGCCCTGCTGTTGTTTTTTGTCGCCTGCGGCATCAGCCGGCTGGCGCGCTACAACGTCACCGCCGCCGAGATCGCCGCCGCGGGCGACAAGGTCGAATATTTCGAAGGCACGCCGATCCCGTCGAGCCTGGCGCTCGTGCTCGTCCTGGCCTTCTGTTTTCATTGGAACCATATCGGGGACGACCTGCCGCTCGGCGTCGTCCGGTTCGGCATGCTCCGCTGGCACCCGCTTTCTTTGATTTATCTCTTGAGCGGGGCGGCGATGATCAGCAAGACGCTTAGGATTCCGAAGCTCTGAACGTTGGCTTTTGAAGCGATCCGAAGCGTTGGTACGTGGCCGGTCTTTTGCCTTTTTACTTTAACTTTGCTACCTGTTGAGTCGCCGCTCCCGGTCCTGCTCCGCCTGCTCGTCTTCCTCGGTGCGCGTGAAGCCGTCCGGGTCCTTGTCGGCGTCCGCTTCCTCGTCGTCCTCGTCGTCATCCGATGTTTTTGCCTTTACCTTGGGGCTTTTTTCCGACGACTCGACCGCCGGCCCGCGGAGCGACGCAGCCGGCTCCGGCGGAGCGGCCTCGGGCGAGGGAGCGAAAAAGAAATAAACGACGAGGACGACGACGCCTGCGAACGCGAGGATTCCGAAGATAAAACGCGGCAAATCTATTCTCCCTGCTCGTGTGGAGAAAGACTTTACCATGGCGCGGCGCGATCGGCAAATAAAAGCCCGCCCGCGGCCGGCGCCCGGATTTTCGCTACCGGCCGCCGACCACCGCCGGCGACGGCGAGAATTTCGGCGCCCGTCGAAGCCGGAATCCGAAAAATCCCCGGCGCATTTTGCGCCCGGACTGGAAGGAGACGAGATGCTGGACCACGGCGGGCCGGCTTTCGGGGCTCAGCTCGGCGACCTTATAATGGACGATAAACGCGGCCAGCTCCTCCAGCCTCATCGCCGGCACGGCGGGCTCGCGGACATCGACCGTCGATTCCGGATGGGTGAAGACCAGAACGGCGCAGACGGCGGGGATCTTTTTCTCGCCGTCGTAAGTCATGCTCACCAGGCTTTTTCTCAGCGCGTCGGCCTTGATCGTCGCCAGCCGGCCGGGACTCGGAATCCTCTTCCGGTCGACGAACCAGTCGTGCCCTTTGCACCTCACGTCCACCGGCCCCTCCTTGGCTTCGAGCGCGAACAGTCCGTTGGGACCGGCGACGACATAATCCAGGTCGACCCTGCCCTCGGGCAGGACCAGGTCGCTCAGCACGACGTATTCATCCGGAAGAGACTTCAGCGCCCGGAGGACCGCCGATTCGCCTCTTTGGATGGAAATCCATTGCTGCAACATAATTCACTCTCCTTTTAGGACTTACTTCAGACTTACGTTGGTCGGACGCGCGGCGACTTGAGCTTGAGCAAGAGCGATGCCACGCGAAAATGCGGAATATCGGCATCGCAAGAACAAAACGTTGCATGCCCCAAAGAAGACACGAAGCGAGCGATATGGCGCGCCGAAGAACTTGGCTACGGAAAAGTGCCGGCGGATGGAATCGCGCCGAAGAAAACAGAAATGTGCCGGCGGATGGAAGATTACACGAAAACGGAACAGTGACGGCTTGTCGCTCCGGAAATTTCGGATGAACTCGACGGGCGCCCGTGGCGGTCTCATGGACCTTCCGCCCGGTTAAACCCGCCGAGCGGGATCAAGAACGATGGGAGCGGCGTCAATCCTCCGTCGCTTCGATCATCTCCAGCATCGCGACGTAGGCATCCGGCAGTCGCCAGTATCTGGCGCCTTCTAAAATGAGTCTTTTATAGAGCGCGTTGGGTGGCGGCGGAGAGTCTTCTTTCTCCGCGATATACACCCAGGCCTCCAGCGGCCGGCCGCCGTCGTTCCCGGGACGCACCATCATCTTTTCCCTACCGTAGCCGTCTTCGAATCCGTCGAGCACCGAAAGCTCGCCGGCGGCGATCTCATAGACGATGCCCCAGACTTCGCATCCGGCTTCGGCAACCACGTCCGCCGTGCCGCAGAGACGGCGGCGCGACTTGCGCGTGATCGCAAGGCGATGGCCTTCGAGGCTGGCGACGGCGACGAAGCGCGCCGACGGGCAGCGCTGCCGCATTTGACTCCAATTCATATTCGAGCCGTAGGCGAAATAAAACATCGGACCCTTCAAAGCCCGCGAAAAACCGGATGATCCGCACTATACCCTTTTCTCCCCCCGCTCGTCTAATAGGAGTGTAGGAAGAAACGCTCGGGTAAAGACCCGAACGGATGAAGAAAAGGATGAAAAATATTATGAATATTGGCACACTTAAAAAAGGCGGCAAGGCGCTCGTGATTGTGTTCGCCGCCTGTTTTCTGGCGGCGCCGATGACCGGCGG
>DASWFA010000389.1:0-3065 GCA_036394475.1 Binatia bacterium | reverse complement strand
GCGCGGCGAAGCGCGGCGGGAACTGCTTGCTGAACGGGAGCTGCCACTGGTAGCCGACGACGCCGTTGCCGGTCCCGTTTCTCCGGTTGCCGGTCGGGAGGATCAGGCTGAAGCGCGGCGCGAAAGCGGGCCGCCGCTCGCCCTCTTCCATCAACTGATACCGATAGTTCAGCAGAACATCGCCGACGCCGCGCACCCGCGCGCCGTCTTCGCGGATATTCGCCGCGGGGATGCTGTAGGAAAACTGGTGGTCCTGGCCGAAGACCGGCCATTCCTGCGTGAAGTTGAACGTCCAGCCGCGCCGGCTCCGGTCGGTCGAATAGACCGCGTTGAAGATGTGCTGGACGACGCCCGGCTCCTGGTTGTAGGCCTCCTCGATGAGAAAGCTGTTGTCTTCGATGCCTTCGATGGGGGTTTTTTCTTTGGCCTGATCGGCGGCGAAGGCGATGGAAAAAAAGTGAAAAGTAAAAAGTAAAAAGGCAAAATTCAGAGCGATTTTAGACGCCTTCACTTTTATCTTCTACTTTTTACTTTTGACCTGCCTACACTCCGCCGAATCCCTCGTCCTGCGCCTCGGCCAGGAGCCACGGGTCCTTGACCTCGGTCGTCGGCGCCTTGCCGGAGAGGACGCGGGCGACTTCGCGCGCCGCGTGCGTCTGGCAGTCGATATACGACTCGTTCGAGTTGGCGGCGGTGTGGCAGGTGACGATGACGTTGGGGAGCGTCAAGATCCTGTGATCGGCCGGCAGCGGCTCGGGGTCGGTGACGTCGAGGGCGGCGCCGGCGATTTCTCCCGCCGCCAGCGCGTCGTAGAGCGCCTCGGTATCGACCAGGCCGCCGCGCGCGCAGTTGATCAGATAGGCCGTCGGCTTCATCGCCGCGAACTGGGCGCGGCCGAACATCTTGCGCGTCTGCGACGTCAGCGGCGCGTGCAGGCTGATGAAATCGGACGTGCGGATCAATTCATCCAGCGTGACCAGCTTCACGTCGAGCTGGTGGGCGATTTTCGGATCCAGATAGGGGTCGACCGCCTGGACGGCGAGTTTCATCCCTTGGGCGCGCGGCGCGACCTGGCGGCCGACGTGGCCCAGGCCGACGATGCCGAGCGTCTTTCCGGTGATGCGCGAGACCGGGCCGCGGTAGGCGTGCAGCTCGGCGGTGTGGCGCCGCCAGCGCCCCTCGCGCACGTACTGGTTCATGCGCGCGAGCTTGCGCGAGACGGCGATCAACAGGCCGATCGTCTGCTCGGAGACCTCGATCGAGTTGCAGCCCGCCGCGTTGCATACCTTGACGCCGAGCTCGGCGGCCGCCGCCAGGTCCATGCGGTCGACGCCGACGCCGGTGCGGCAGACGACCTTGCAGCGCTTGAGCTCGGCGATGATCTCGCGCGTGAACGGCACCGAGCCGTGCATGATGATCGCGTCGGCGTCGCGCCCGGCCTCGGCCACCTCCGCCTCGCTCTTGGGATTGGCGAGCACCAGCTCGGCGTCGATCTCGTCGAGGATCGGCTTGATCAGCTGGACCGGCACGTCGTTGCTGCCGAAATATTTGACGCGGAATTTAGCCATCGTTCAAGCTCCCAATCCGAACAGCCGCACCGGGTTGTCCCATAAAATTTTCCGCCGCATCTCGGCGGACAGCGCGTTGTTGCCGCTCAAATCGCCCACGGTGCGGTCGGGAAACTTGTCGATCGCGTCGCTGTGCGGGTAGTCCGTCGCGATGACGAGCCGCTCCGCGCCGACGTGCTCGACGTACACCGGGGCGAGCTCTTCGCCCGCCTCGCAGCTCGTCCAGCACTGGCGCTTGAAATAAAAGCTCGGCTTCTCCTTGGTCGTTTTGGCCGAGCCGTGCGACTCGTGCTCCCAGTGCTCGTCCATGCGCTCGAGCCAGAACGGCACCCAGCCGCAGCCGGATTCGAGGTGGGCGACCTTGAGCTTGGGGAACTTCTCCAGCACGCCGTCGCCGCAGAAATTGAGGCAGGCGAGCATCTGCTCGAGCGGATGGCAGGCGACGTGGCGGCCGAACTCGCTGTAGCGGTCCGAGCCGGCCTGCGGCAGGATCGTCCGCGCGCCTTCGTGCACGCAGACGGTCACGCCGAGGTCGGCGGCGGTCTCGTAGATCGGATAATAGTCGGGGCTCGCGAAGGTGCGGCCGCAGAACTTGTTCGGCCGCCAGAAAATCCCCACCAGGCCGAGCTTCTCGCGCGCGTATTTCAATTCGGCCACGGCGCGCGCCGGGTCCTGGAGCGGAATCAGCATGACGCCGTGAAGGCGCTTGCGGTCGTGGTCGCAGTATTCCGCGAGCCAGGTGTTGTAGGCGCGGCAGATCGCGGCGGAAAGCTCCGGGTCGATGTCGTCGCGCCACATGATGTACAAGCCGATGGTGGGGAACAGCACGCTCGCGTCGATGCCCTCGCGGTCCATGTCGCGGAGATTCGACGCGGGATCGAACTTGTTGGCGTAGGCGTCGGCGAAGCATTCGCGCCAGCGCTTCGACGAGGAGAAGATATAGCCGTAATCTTCCGCCACCCGTCCAGGCCGCTGCGCCGAGTCCGATACCGGCTTGCCGTCCACTTCCCGGACCGTCTGGTTCGGCCCGGCGAGCCGGACGCGATTCTTAAACTTCTCGGGCAGGTACTTCTGATACAGGTCGGACGGCTCCAGGATGTGCCGGTCGGCGTCGACGACTTTGAATCCATCTTTCATTTCATGCCTCCATCGGAAGACCGCTCTATGCGGCGAACGGCCGCCGCCTTAAAAAATAGGCCGAGTTCATACCGGTAGTCAAGGCAAGGCAGCCGTTTGTTTGAAGCCTCGCGGTTTCTCTGCCAATATAAGCTGCCAAAAACGAAGACCGGCGGCAACCGCATGTCCAACTCCAATTTCACCACCACCGTCGACGACCGCTACTTCGAAGACTACGCCGCGGGCTCGGCGCACGAGTTCGGCCCCATCGCCGTCGAGCTGGACGAGGTCGTGAGCTTCGGCCGCCGCTTCGTGCCGCTGCCGTATCACACCGACGCGGAGGCGGCGAAAAAAAGCCTCTACGGCGGCCTGATCGCGAGC
>DASWFA010000388.1:0-5923 GCA_036394475.1 Binatia bacterium | reverse complement strand
CGTCGCCCGCTCGCTCAGCTGGTGCAGCCCGCGGTGCACGTTGGCATTGTCGGTCGTGTAGTAATGCGCCACGGCGTCGATCACCGCCTGCGGCTTCTGCGTCGTCGCGGCGTTGTCCAGATAGACCAGCGGCTTGCCGTGCACCTTCTGGTGCAGGATCGGGAAGTCGCGCCGGATCTGCGCCACGTCGAGCGGCGCGGCCCCGGCCCGCCCCCGCGAGACTCCCTGAGTCTGCGGCGCCTCGCGCGCGGTCGTCAATTCCTGTAGCTCCTGTACGGCTTTCACAGCTTCCCCTCGTCGGACGAAATGTCGTCGAGCTTTTGCGCCAGCAATTTTTCCATCCAGCCCGCGACCGGCGCGCTCTTGAGGCGCATCGTGATGTCGCCGGCGAACCCCCGGGTGAGCAGCCCCATCGCCGCCCGGGCGTCGATCCCGCGCGCGCGCAGGTAAAACAGCGCGTCTTCGTCGAGCTGCCCGATCGTCGAGCCGTGGCTGCACTTCACGTCGTTGTTGTAGATCTCGAGCTGCGGCTTGGTGTCGATCCAGGCCTCTTCGGACAGCAGCAGGTTCCGGTTCGTCTGCCGGGCGTCGGTCTTCTCGGCCGCCTTGTGCACGTAGATCTTGCCGTTGAACACGCCCCGCGATTTTCCGCCCATGACGCCCTTATAAAGCTCGCGGCTCGCCGAGCGCGGCTTCACGTGGTCGATCCGCGTGTGATTGTCGACGTGCTGGCGGCCGGCGCTCACGTAGAGCCCGTTGAGCGTGCAGTCGCCGCCCTCGCCTTCGAGCGCCGCGTTGACATCGTTGCGGGCGAGCGCGCCGCCGAGCGCGAAGGCATGCGAGGACAGGTTGCCGCCCCGCCCGATCCGCGCCTGCTGCGTGGCGACGTGGAAAGCTCGCTCGCTCTCCGACTGGATTTTATAATGATCGAGCGCCGCGTCGTCGCCGACGTCGATCTCGGTCACGCCGTTGGTGAAATAAATCCCGTCGTCGAGTCCGACATAGCTTTCGATCACCGTGGCCCGGCTGCCGCGCCCCAGGACGACGAGGCTCCGCGGCTGCGCCACGGCCGCCTCGTCCGGCGCCGCCGCGACGAACAGAAAATGGATCGGCGCTGCGAGCGCCGCGCCGTCCGGCACGGACAGAAAGGCGCCGTCGTCCATGAGCGCGGTGTTGAGGGCGACGAAGCTCTGCTCGTTGTAATCCGCCTGGCGCGCCCAGTAGGGCTCGACCTTTTCCCGGTTTTCGCGCATCGCCGCCTTCAGGCTCGACGCGATGGCGCCGTCCGGCAGCTTGCCGGCGCGCGAAAGCCGGCTGGAATAGCGGCCGTTGATGAAGACGAGCCGGTGCTCGACGAGCTTGGCCGCGTCGAGCTCTTCGATTCGGCGCGCGAGGCCGTCGTCTTCCATGGGCCCGTCGGCGAAGGACGTCTTGACGAGCCCTTCGACGCTGGTGTACTTCCACTCCTCGTCGCGCGTCGTGGGAAATCCCAGCGCGGAAAAGCGGTCGAGCGCCGCCCGGCGCGCCGCGCCGGACCAGTCGGGCCCGGAGCGCCGCTCCCGCTCGGCGAAGCGGTCGAGATAGAATTCTTTGGCTTCGGCTGCGTTCATCCGTTACCGTCCACCCAGCTGTAGCCCTTCTCTTCCAGCTCCAGCGCCAGCCCCTTGCCGCCCGATTTGACGATGCGCCCTTCCGAGAGCACGTGCACGAAATCGGGCACGATGTAATCGAGCAGCCGCTGGTAGTGCGTGATGACGATCATCGAGCGCTCTTTGCCGCGCAGCGCGTTGACGCCGCCCGCCACCACGCGGAGCGCGTCGATGTCCAGCCCCGAGTCGGTCTCGTCCAGGATCGCCAGCTTGGGGTCGAGCAGCGCCATTTGAAAGACCTCGTTGCGCTTCTTCTCGCCGCCGGAAAACCCTTCGTTGATCGCCCGGTTGAGCAGCGCCTGGTCCATATCGACGATCTTGGTCTTTTCCTTGACCAGGGCGAGAAAATCCATCGCGTCGAGCTCCGGCAGACCGCGATGCTTGCGGATCGAGTTGAGCGCGGCCTTGAGAAAATAGGTCGTGTTGACGCCCGGGATTTCCACCGGGTATTGAAAAGCCAGGAAGATGCCCGCCCGCGCGCGCTCTTCCGGCGTCATTTGCAGGAGGTCCCGGCCCTCGTAGAGGACTTCGCCTTCCGTGACCTCGTAGCCTTCCTTGCCCGCGAGGATGTGCGCCAGCGTGCTCTTGCCCGAGCCGTTCGGCCCCATCACCGCGTGGACCTCGCCCGGATTCACGGTCAAGTCGATCCCGCGGAGGATCTCGTTGCCCTCGGCTTTAGCGTGCAGGTTTTTGATGACCAACATTCCAGGTTTCTCCTTGCGCTAAGACGGCCGGCGGCGCGGCGAGACGCGGGTTGAGCCCGTGCGGGTCGGCGATGTCGCTGATGGAAACCTTGGCCAGATAGTCCGCGACCAGGTTCTGCACATTGTCCCACACCGAGCGCTGCGTGCAAACGGCGCAATAAGAGCAGTAGCGCTCCCCCTGGTCCAGACAGTCCATCAGGACCAGCGGCCGCTCGACCGCCTCGTAAACGTCCTTCACCGTGATCGTCTCGGGCGCCCGCGCCAGGCTGAAGCCGCCCTTGGCGCCGATGTGCGACCGGACGAGCCCGCCGGTGACCAGGTCCTTCATGATTTTGGAAAGATAAGATGCTGGAATTCCTTGGGTTTTTTCGATATCCACCCGGCTGATGATCCGTCCCGTAGGCTGCCCTGCGAGATAGGCGAGCGCCCGCACCGCGTAATCGACCCGGCGCCCCACGTTCATCAGGGAGCTTCGCTCGGTCCTGTGATTGTTTCCCGACCTCATGCCCACCGTTTAATATAGACTTACAAGGTCCATTTTGTCAATAGTTTTGGCGTTTTTTGGTCCAGTTTTTTCATGCGGTATGGTAATTTAATCATTCCATGTCGATTCTTAAAGTCGCCCGGCTGGGCCACCCGGTGCTCCGGGCGGGAACCAGGCCCCTGTCCCCCGAGGAGATCGCCGCTCCGGACCTGCAGCGGTTCATCGGCGATATGATCGAGACGATGCGGGAATACAACGGCGTCGGCCTGGCCGCCGTCCAGGTCCACGACTCGCGGCGGATCGCCGTCCTCGAAGTCGCCGACAACCCGCGCTATCCGGAGAAGCAGGCGGTGCCGTTGTCGATACTGATCAACCCGAAAATCGAGCCGCTCTCCGAGGAACAGGAAGAAGACTGGGAAGGCTGTCTCAGCGTGCCCGACATGCGGGGTCTGGTGCCGCGCTACGCAAAAATCGGCGTACAGGCGCTCAGCTACAAAGGCGAAAAGCTGGAGTTCGTCGCCGAGGGCTTCCACGCCCGGGTCATCCAGCACGAATTCGATCATCTGAACGGCAAAGTCTACCTCGACCGCATGACCGATCTATCCACGTTGACCCACCTGCAGGAATACCTGCGCTTCTGGAGCGAAAAATAAATAATCGAAATCGCGCCGGGCGTCTCTTTCAACCATCTTCCACCCTCAAACGAGGCGCGGCGCAGCAACGCCGGCCGGGCATGTCTCGGAGGGCCGATGCGTCGAGCGTGGAGTCTCAAGCGGGCAACCGTCGAGCGTAGCACAGGCCCAACGCATCGGCCCGGAGAGAGGCGCCCGGCCGGCGACGCTTTCACTTCCCGATAGTTGTCTTTCGCGCTATGAGAAGATAAGGTGCGATCATGGCGCTCGCGGAAATATTGGACTCGCTGCTGTCGAACGTAACGCCTTCGGTCGGGCGGATTCTCGACCGCGCGCTCGAAGGCGCCGACATCGACGTCGACGAGGCCGCGGAGCTGTTCGACGCCTCGGGCGCCGATCTGCCGGTCATCATCGCGGCGGCGGACCACCTGCGCAAAGAGACCGTGGGCGACGTCGTCACCTACGTCGTCAACCGCAACATCAACTTCACCAACGTATGCGTGAAAGGCTGCGGCTTCTGCGCCTTCAGCCGCGGCCATCTCGCCGAAGAAGGCTACTTCCTGCCGGTCGAAGAGGTCATCCGGCGCGCGCGCGAGGCCTGGGAGCTGGGCGCGACGGAAGTCTGCGTGCAGGCGGGGCTCGCGCCCGGCATGGACGGCTGGCATTACGTCAAGCTCTGCCGCGCTCTCAAAGACGCGCTGCCCGATCTGCACATCCACGGCTTCTCGCCCGAAGAGGTGCTCTACGGGTCCACTTTGACCGGCGCCGGCCTGCGCGGCTATCTCGCGGCGCTGAAAGAAGCGGGCGTCGGCAGCCTGCCGGGAACCTCGGCGGAGGTATTGGTCGACGAAGTGCGCGACGTGATCGCACCCGGGCGCATTCCCACGGCGACGTGGATCGAGCTCATCCAGACCGCGCACGACCTCGGGATTCCGACGACCTCGACGATCATGTACGGCCATATCGAAACCTCGCGCCACAAGGCGCTCCACCTGGGCATCCTGCGCGACATCCAGAAGCGCACCGGCGGCATCACCGAGTTCGTCCCGCTCTCCTTCGTCTACGAAGAGGCGCCCATGCACCACAGAAAGCGCATCTCCGGGCTCCGCACCGGCGCCACCGGCGTGGAGATCATGAAGATGTACGCCGTCTCGCGCATCGTGCTCAACAACTGGATTCCCAATCTCCAGGTCTCCTGGGTCAAGGAAGGCCCCAAGCTGTCGCAGATCGCATTGCTCGCCGGCGCCAACGACTTCGGCGGCACGCTCATCAATGAGAGCATCTCGACCGCGGCGGGCGCGTCGCACGGGCAGCTGATGAAGCCGGCCGAGTTCCGCAACCTGATCCGCGAGATGGGCCGTTTTCCCGCCGAGCGCTCGACCACCTATTCCAAAGTCAAGGTATTCGAAACCGAAGAGAACCCCGTCGATCTGCTCGATCAGGTGGAGAATCCGCAGGAGCGTTTCGGCTCCTACCAGGACCTCATCCGGCTGAAAGACTACCGCTTCAGGGATTTTTACCAGGCGCAAAAAAAATCAGTCCAATAGTCTCGGGTTGCGAGTTTCAAGTTTCAAGAACGAGCGGTCGAGAAACTCGAAACCTGAAACTTGAAACTTCTATGCACGGCACCCCATCCCATTTCGAGGCGATCGGCAGCCGGCTCGGCTTCAGCGTCGCCGAAGACGGCCCGGAGAGGCTCGCGCTCGTCTGGCAGGGGGCGCGCTTCCCGGCCTTTCTCTGCCTCGGCATCGCCCTCGCGCTCTGCTTCATCTCGGTTCCGATCGTCCTCGCGCTCCGCGCGCGCGGCTTCGAAGGACCCGCGGCCTCGCTGTGGTATTTCCCGCTGATGAATCTCGTCCTGTTCGGAATCGCGGCGTTTTTGCTCTCGATCAAAAGGACTGTTCTCCTCGACCGCGCGCGGCGCACGGTCGCGCTGACCAAGCAGAGCGTCTTCCGCGCCGTGCGTCTGGATGTAAGTTTCGATGAGATAGCCGCGCTCCGCCTCGCGAGCGACGAGGTCTACAGCGGCTTCGCCCTCGCCGGCTCCTCGGCCGCCGAGACCTATCAGGTGCCGTCGCTCAGGCTGGTTCTGCGGGATGGAGATACCGTCTTGATCGATCGCGGGGGAGGGAAGAAACTCGCGGCGCTCGCCGAGAGGCTCGGCGCCCGCGCCGGAAAGCGGTTGGAATCGATGGCGGATGCCGGCGCGCCGGCGGCCGGAGCTATTTCCGGTACAGCGCCTGGTGCAGCTGAGCGACCGCTTTTTTGACGCCTTCCTGGGCCAGCTCTTCCGCCGTCACCCACCGGACCCCCCGGCTGGCGACCTGGCCGATGTTCAGCAGGTTCTCGCTGAGCGATTTCTGCGTCTCGTCGAAGCGCGCCGTCCAGATCACGTCGCCGCGCTTGACGTCCCAGGCTTCCAGCACGAACGCCACCGAGGCCGGGCTCATGACG
>DASWFA010000387.1:0-3779 GCA_036394475.1 Binatia bacterium | reverse complement strand
CGGCGGACGCGAGCGCGGCGGCGAGGCGCCCGGCTTCGGCGGCGTGGACCGAGAGCCACGGACCCGGCCGGTCGCCCTGCGCATGCAGCGCCCGCGCCAGCGACTCCTGGCCGGAGCCCGGCTCCGCCAGGATCAGCAGGGGCAAAGGCGCCGCGGCGAATCTGCGCGCGAGCGGCGGAACCGCGGCGGGGACATAGGGATAGTCGAGATAGCGGAGCGTTTTGCCCGCGGCCCCCGCCGCCATTCGCTCCGGCGGCCCGATGAGCGCGGCGATCTTTTGTTTGAGCTCGTACGGGTTGAACGGCTTGGCGAGCCAATCGCGGCCGCGCTCGGGCGCGCCGGCCGCGGGCGGAGCGTCGACCAGGAAAAGGACCGGGCAGGAAAAGCGCGCCGCGGCGCTCTCGATGGCAGCCGGCGCCGAAACGGCGCCGATGATCAGAAGATCGGCGTCCGGCGCGCCTTCGCCTTCGAGCGAAGGTCGCTGGACGACGGCAAAATCCCGCCCCAGGACCAAGTGGATCGTTTCTCGAACGGCCTGAGACGCATCAACGACCAGGATCTTCTTCATGGACTTGGGTGACGGGCTTCGGCTCCTGCGGCGGAAAATAGCCCACGGGCAGGCGGACAAAGAAGCTGGTCCCGCGCCCGACCTGGCTCTCCACGTCGATGTACCCGCCGTGTTCCTTCACGATCTGATGCGAGATCGACAGCCCGAGACCGCTTCCGTCTTTTTTGGTCGTAAAAAAAGGATTGAAGATGTTCTCGATGTCTTTTTCGGGAATGCCGATGCCGGTGTCGCGCACTTCGATCTGGACGAAGCGCTTCGACGCGTTATCGCCGAAAAGACGGGTGCCGATCTCCACCGCGCCGGCGCCTTCGATCGACTGAATCGCGTTCAAAATCAGGTTCATGCATACCTGTTTTATCTGTTCCTTGTCAATGAATATTTTGGGCAGTCCGGCGCCCAGATGGAGGCCGACTTTGACGTCTTTTTCCTTCGCCTCGGTCTCCAGGATGCGGGCGATGTTTTCGACGATTTCGTTGGCGTCCTGGGCCGCAATGTTGGGCGTGGACGGGCGCGCGAAGTTCAACAGATCGTTCACCAGGCCGCAGATGCGGTCGACTTCCTTCAGCGCGAGGCTTTGAAACAGCTCGCGGAACTCCCGGTCCAGGTAGCGCTCGGGCAAAAGCTGCGTGAAGGTCCGGATCGCGACCAAAGGGTTCCGGATCTCGTGCGCCAGGCCCGCCGTCAGCATGCCCAGGGAAGACAGGCGGTCGGCGCGCCGGATGATGCTCTGCGACTGCTTTAAGTTCTCGTACAGGCGGGCGTTCTCGATCGCGATCGCCGCCTGGTTGGCCAGCGTCGAGAGCACTTCGATGTCTTCCTGGGAATACATCTCCTTCCCTTCCCGGTGGCCCAGGTTGAGGATGCCGATCAGGCGGTCCTTGGAGCTGAGCGGCAGCGCGATCTCGGCCTCAAGCTGGCCCATCTTTCGCGCCGACTCCATATCCTCCACGGCGTCGCCCGCCATCTCGAGCTCCTCCCGGACCAGCGCCTCGCGGCGCTCGATGAACGCCTGCGCGAGGGGCTCGTCGCTCGCGATGTCCGGCAGCGGGGCCGCGTCCCCGGAGAACCCGATGCTGCTCTTCAGCTTGAACGAGCCGTTGCTCTCTTCGAGGAGAAAGAGCGAGGCCTTCTCGACCCCGAGGGCCTTGACGACGGTCTTGAGCAGGTTGTCGGAGACCGCCTCGAGGTCCACCATCGAGATCATCTCCCGGCTCGAATAGAGCAGCGTGGCGCGGTAGTCGTATCTCTTTTTGAACAGGACCCGCTCGAACGCTTCTTCCGTGCGGAAGCGGATCTTGGGGAAAAAGAAGCCGACCAGGATGAACACGCCGAGGGCGAACACGGAGAAGCTCGGGCTCACGTTGTCGAAGAAGAACAGCTGCGCGCCGAGCAGCAGGAGATAGCACGGGATCAGCAGGATCAAGAGCTGCGACGCGTAGATCAGGCTTTTTTTGATGACGACTTCGATGTCGAGCAGCCGGTAGCGCACCATGGCGTAGGCGAAGATGCCGGTATAGGCGCAGACGAGAATGTTGCCGTAGGGCAGGATGGGGATGCCGTACCAGAGGGGATAATTGGTCGCGCCGCCGGACCAGCCGACGATCTCGGCCAGGATCAAAAACTTGATCTGGTTCCGGCGCAGCCCGTCGGACCTTTTGAGCTCCCGGAGCAGCAGCCAGAGCCCGAGGAGCGCGAGCCCGCCCAACTGGACCACGTGCAGGTGAAAAAGCGGGCCGGGAACGGGCCAGAAGGGAAACGGGCCCTGCGGCCCCACGTCCGCCACGATCCAGGGGCCCCAGTTGGCGAAAAAAAGCAGCGCGGAGAACAGGTAATTGCCGGCGATGAGCGGGTAGGAGAATTTTCTGTCCAGGAGCCGCGCGAGATGATGAAAAGCGGTCGGCGGGATGAAGATGGCGCCGGCCATCAGCGCCCGGCTCCACACCAGCGCGTCGAGGCTGTTCGCGCTGAGCATCCAGCGGAAGTAGCTGTAGCTCCATCCCGCCAGGCAAAAGCAGAACAGCGCGTACGTCCGGTGGCGCGGATCGTAGGGCTTCCGCGAAAAGACGAAGAACCCGAGCAGCGCGGCCGACACGCCGTTCACCAGCCCGGCGAGCGCAAAGAACTGCGTAGGCATGAGCGGCTGTTAACCCTTTATGCCGACGGCCACGTTGGCTTGATTCCCGAACGAGCGATAGGTTTCGACCTCCGAAATCCCCGCCGCCCGCAGGAGATCCGTCAGCTCCTCCTCGGAAAAAAACCGGTAAATCCCCTCCGCCTCCTTCGCCATCACCTGGCCGGCGTTGCTGAGCAGCCGGCGCGCCTCCTCCACCTCGCGGTCGGTCTCGGCGACCTCGACGAAGTTGCGGTACACTTCCGAAAGGTCGGCGAAGGGCTTGAGGCTCGTGATCGCGATGCGGCCGCCGGGCTTGAGGACGCGGCCGAGCTCGGCGACCGCGCCCCCCGGCTCCTGCAGGTAGGAAACCACCAGGTTGAAGCAGACTTGATCGAAAGAGCGCGCCGCGAACGGCAGCGGGCCCTCGAGGTCGGCGAGAAAATAGGAGGTATCCGCCGGGCCGGCGCCGGCAGCGAATTCCTTTTTCAGGCTTTCGTGCGTCTGTTTCGCCTGAGCGATCGCCTCTTCGACGAAATCCACGCCCACGTAGGAGAAGAGCGAGGCGACGGATTTCGGGAAGAGCTGCTGGCCGGCCCGGTAGAGCGCCTTCATCAGCAGAAAAGAGCCGTAATTGCCGATGCCGCAGCCCGCGTCGAGAATCTTTTCCTGCGGCTTCGGCTCGCCCAAGACCCGGTGCATGAAGTCCAGCAGGTTCCAGTAGTCGTGCACGTTGATGATGAAGGCATACTTCTCGAGATAGCTCTTCCAGAACTCCCGCTCCTGATCCCGGGTAACGGAATGGAGCAGGCGGTTGCGCTCCTTCTCTCTCCGGATGCGCTTGCCGATTTCCTTGAGGTCGGGCTCGCCGACGTCGATGATTTGCTTCGGCGCGGACAGGTAGCGCACCGCGTATTCGACCGCGCCCTTCAGGGCGAGCTTGGCGACCTCGGGGTTTTCGTAGAGCCGGTGCATGCCGTCCTCGAGGACCCGCAGATGCTTCCGCTCGCTCGCGGCCGCCGCGAACACTTCCTGCACGTCCCGGAGCTCGACCCAGGCGTCTTTTTCCGCGGCGAAAAAAACGAGCGGGGCGCGGATGCG
>DASWFA010000386.1:0-5910 GCA_036394475.1 Binatia bacterium | reverse complement strand
GAAACCTTTCGAGGGCCGGTGTTCCTGAGGCCGTGGCAATGGAGATTACCGGCCACAAGACCCGGAGTATGTACCGGCGCTATAGAATCGTCGATGAAAGCGACCTACGGCAAGCTACGGAGCGATTACAGGCCCATTTGGAAGAGCAACCCAAAGAAGCCAGCGTGGTTTCTATCGAGTCAAAAAGGGCCGTCGGATGAGAGAACACGGACAATTTTGGGACTGAGAGAATTTGCATGGCACGCAAGTTATTGAAAAATTGGTGGAGCCGAAGGGAATCGAACCCTCGACCTCTTGAATGCCATTCAAGCGCTCTCCCAACTGAGCTACGGCCCCACCTGCGGGAAAACGGCTGCTGAAATCAAGTTAAGAGAGACCAGGCAAAAAGTCAAACCGTGGAATCGGCGCGCGCGGAATCGGGTCGGGTAAAGATCCCGGTTGAAACCGGGGGAATACCTGATTGTCCTAAACTGCCGGCCATACTATCGTCGGCTGCAAGCGGTTTCCGCGCCGGCCGCTTCGGCGACCGGGGGTCACGGCGGAGCCAAAAATGGTACCCGGCTCGGTTGTTCGGAGTTTCGGAGTGCTATGGTGCTCGGAAGATTTGAAAGGAGACCGTATGAAGTTAAAAATCGCTCTATTGTCGTTGCTGCTCGCCTGCGCGCTCGGCGCGGATGCGCGAGCCGCCAGCAAGGGACCCGCCGGCGGCGGCGAGCGGTCGGACTTCGCGCTGTTCGACGGGACCAACCCGGCCGCCATCGAGTTCGGCGCGCAGTGCGGCGCCAAGCTCGGCTCGTCCGGCCAGGCCGTCGCCTTCACCTATTATGTGACCGTGTCGAACTGGAGCGATACGCTGAAGGTCCTCCGCGTGCTTTACGCCGACGGCGAGGAGATGGCGCGCTATCAGATACCGCCACACACCTCTTTCAGCTTCTCGCAGGCGGCCGGCGGCACGCCGGGCGTGGACGACTGGATCAGGGTCTTCGGCGAGGGGACCGCGCCGGTCGGGCTGGCCGGATCGATGAGCGCGAGCTTCCCGGCGGCGGCCAAGCCGCACCCGAGCGTGGGCACGAGCTTCTGCACGACGCTCACGACCCAGCCGGGGGCATAATCTCAAACAGCGGTCCCCCCGCGCCGCAGGAAGGATAGTCCGCGGAGCGGGGGATCGCTTTTTTTACCGCCGACGGTCCGTCCGGCTCATTGCCGGCCGCCCTTCACCATCTCCTCGGCGTGGCGGATCGCCTGGTCGGTGACCTTCACGCCGCCGAGCATGCGCGCGACTTCCACCACCCGGTCGGCCGGGCCCAATCGCCGGACGCCCGTGAACGTCCTTCCCTTGGCCACCTCTTTCTCGACCACGTAGTGCGCGTCGGCGAGCGCGGCGATCTGCGGCAGGTGGGTGACGCAAAGGACCTGGTGCGACGCGGCGACTTTTTTGAGCCGCTGCCCCACGATCTCCGCGACCCGGCCGCCGATGCCGGCGTCGACCTCGTCGAAGAGCAGCGTCGGAATGTCGCCCCGGCCGAGCACCAGCGACTTCACCGCCAGCATCAGGCGCGAGAGCTCCCCGCCCGAGGCGATCTTGGCCAGCGGCTTGACCGGCTCGCCGGGGTTGGGCGAAAAATAAAATTCGGCCTGGTCCATCCCCTGATCGGTCAGTCTTTTTCCGCCCCGGCCGAAGGGCGAATCCGGCGCATCTTCCATCTCCACGCCGTCGGCGAAGCGGACTTCGAAGCTCGTCCCGCCCATGCCGAGGGACGCGAGCTCCTTTTCCATCTCTTTTTTAAACCTGCCGGCGGCCTTCTTGCGCTCGCGCGAGAGCGCCGCCGCGGTTTCCCAGGCGGCGCGGCGCGCCTCTTCCACGGCCCGCTCCAGCGCCGGGATCTCTTCTTCGCCGCGCGCCAGGCCTTTTAATTCTTCGGCCACTTTCTCGCCGTGCTTGAGAATCTCCTCGATCGAGCCCTGGTATTTGCGCTTGAGCCGCGCGATCTCCGCGAGCCGCTCTTCGAGCTCCGCCTGCGCCGCCGGCTCGAAGTGGAGATGGCCGGCGTGGCGCCTAAGAAAAGTCGCCGCCTCCTGCATCTGCGCCAGGGCGGAGTCGAGCAGCTCGACCGCCGCGCCGAGGCCGCCGTCGATCCGGGCCAGCTCTTTCAGGCGCGCGACGTACCGGCCCAGCCGGCCCGCCACCGCCTCGTCGCCCTCGTACAGCAGCTCGTCCCCTTCCTGGCAGCCCTGGAAGAGCTTCTCCGCGTGCATGAGGATGCTTCGTTTTTCCTTGAGCGCCTCTTCTTCGCCCGCCTCGAGGCCCGCGCGCGCGATCTCCTCCGATTGGCTCCGGAGCCACTCCTCCTCGCGTTTCCGCTTGTCGAGCAGCTCGCGGGCGCGGCTGAGCTCGCTCCACGCGGCGAGCAGGGCGGCGTAGCGCGCATGCATCTCGGCGGCCCTCTTATCCAGCCCGGCGTAGTCGTCGAGCAGGTCGAGATGGCTTTCGGGCCGGAGCAGCGTCTGGTGCTCGTGCTGGCCGTAGATATGGATCAGGCTGGGGCCGACGTCGGAGAGCAGCGCGAGCGGGCAGAGCCCGCCGTTCAGGTAGATGCGATTTTTTCCCGAGCGGCTGACGACGCGCTTGACGACGAGATCGTCCTCGACCTCGTGTCCGGCGGCGCGGAGCTTCGCCCGGAGCGCCGCCGGGAAGGATTCGAACAGCGCCTCGACGCTCGCCTCTTCTTCGCCGTGGCGGATGATGTCGGCCGAGACCCGCCCGCCGGAGACGAGGCCGAGCGCGCTCAGAACGATCGTCTTGCCCGCGCCGGTCTCCCCGGTGAGCGCGTTGAGACCGGGCGCCAGGTCGAGCGCCACCCCGTCGATGACTGCGAAATTCTTGATTCTCAATTCCCGCAGCACCGGCAGCCCCGATTACCGCTCGCCCCATTTGAGCTTGCTGCGGAGGATCTCGAAGTAGCCGCGCGCGGGCACTTTGACCAGCGACACCGGCACTCCGTAGTCGGAGACCTGGACGATGTCGCCGTCCTTCAAGAGCAGCCCCTGCTGCCCGTCGGGGCTTAAAAACACGGTGTCGCCGGCGGCGCGGAGCGTCACCCGGATCTTCGATTTGCTGGAGACGACGATCGGCCGGTTGGTGAGCGTGTGCGGGCAGATGGGGCACAGGAGGATCGCCCCGAGCGACGGATGGAGGATCGGCCCGCCCGCCGCCAGCGAATAGGCCGTCGAGCCGGTCGGAGTGGAGATGATCAAGCCGTCGGCGCGGTAGGTGCAGAGATATTCCTTGCCGACGTAGGTCTCCAAGTCGATGATATGGGAGCGCGCCCCCTTGGTGATCACCGCGTCGTTCAGCACGCGGAATTTTTTCGGCTGGCTCCGGTTTCGATGAACCTGGACTTCGAGCGTCATGCGCTTCTCGACGGAGAAGTCTCCCTCGAGGGTTCTCTCCAGCACCGTTTCCAGCTCGTCGATCGCCACCTCGGTGATGAAGCCGAGGCCGCCCAGATTGACGCCGAGAATCGGCACCTTGGGCCGCTCCACCAACCGCGCGACGCTGAGCAGCGTGCCGTCGCCGCCCAGGACGACGATCAGGTCGGCCCGCTTGGCCATCTCTTTTTTGCTGCACGAGCGCGCGCCGTCCCGGAAGAGGCCCGTTTCGACGAGGACCCGCCGCTTTCTTTCCTTGAGCCACGGCACCAGCCAACGCACCATCTCGGCGGCTTTCGGCTCTTCGTATTTAGCGACCAGTCCGACGACGCGAATCATTGGAAGAATCCTCGCCTCGACATTATCACAGCGCTGAAAATAAAGTCTATGAGGAACGCCCTCACCCATACCCTCTCCCGTAAACGGGAGAGGGACGGAGAAGAGAAGACGAAGCCGAGCAGCCGGCAATCGACGGGAGCGAAGGGGCGCGCCGGAGCGGCCGAGGGCGCCTGAACGCAAAGCCGCAATGACTTGGCGGGCGCCTGGCACTTCGGATGAAGAACCCGCGACGCCCGTCTCGGCAACACGGCTTGAAGACCGCCTCGATCGCAGGCCCATCGCCCTCGGCCGGGAAGGCGCCCCCGAGCGGGCGACGCATCTTACGCCGCCGGCTTGGCCGACTTGAGCGCGAAGTAAATTTTTTCCGCCGACAGCGGCAGGTCGCGGATTCGCACTCCGGCCGCGTCATCGAGCGCGTTGGCGATCGCCGCGGCGGTGGCGACGATGCCGTTTTCCCCGATGTGCTTGGCGGCGAAGGGGCCGGGGCCGGACGGGTCCGCCACCAGCACGGTGTCGAGCGCGGGCACGTCGGCGATCGCGGGAATGCGATAATCGCCCAGGTTGGCGGTGAGGACCCGGCCGTTTTCCGTCACGACCTCTTCCATGACCGCGTAGCCCACTCCCTGGACCAGGCCCCCCTCGATCTGCCCCTGGTGGCCGAGCGGATTGATGATCGTGCCGACGTCGTGCGCGGTGACCATGCGCTTGATCTTGAGCTGTCCGGTCTCGCGGTCCACCTGGACCTCGGCGATCTGGACAACGAAAGCGGCGACCGGCGAGCGCCCTTTGACCTCATAGCTCCTCCGCAGCCGGACTTCGCCGTTGCCGCCGGCGGCGCGCCGGCAGACCTCGGCGAAGCTCAGGGACTTTTTCGCCCCGCGCGCGGAAAAACGGCCCTTTTCGAGCTTGACGTCGCCGCTATCGCAGCCGAGCAGCGGCGCCGCGGCGGCGACGAGCCGCGCGCGCATCTCTTCCGCCGCCGCCAGCACCGCGTGGCCGCTCATGTTGGTGATCTTGCTGCCGCCCGGCGCGGCGTCGCTTTCGAAAGTCTCGGTGTCGCCGATCTCGGCGCGCACGTCGCGCGCCGGGATCGTGAGCACCTCGGCGGCGATCTGCTGGAGCAGCGTATGCGTGCCGGTGCCGATGTCCGGGACCGCGGTGAGGACCGTGATCTTGCCTTGCGGCGAAGCCGCGATCTCGGCGTTCGCCAGGCCCGAGCCGCCGACGTGGCGGAAAGAGACGCCGATGCCGAGGCCCACGTTGTCCGGCCGCTTTTTCCCCCAGCCGGCTTTCTTCGCCGCCGCCTCCAGCGTCTCGCGGCAGCGGACCTTGTCCACCGCGCGCCCGCCGGGGAGCTTGTCGCCGTCCTGGATGAGATTTTTGAGGCGGAATTTGAGCGGGTCCATGCCGATCGCATGCGCGAGCAGATCGGTATGGGACTCGGCCGCGAAGACCGTCTGGGGCTGGCCGGGCGCGCGGTAGTAGCCGCACGGCACGCCGTTGGTGTAGACGCCGTAGGAGCGAATAGCGTAATTCGGAATCCGGTAGACCCCGGTGATATAAGTCGCGCCGCCGAGGTTGGGCACGTCGCCCGGCTTGAACGAGGCGTACGAGCCGCTGTTGAAGATCACCTCCGCCTCGCGGGCGGTGAGCGCGCCGTTTTTCTTGACGCCGCTCTTGATGCGGATGACCGAGGCGTGGCGCGGATCGCCCGCCGTCAGCTCTTCGTGATAGGTCATGACCATCTTGACCGGGCGGCGCGCCGCTTTCGCGAGCTGATAGCAGATCGGAATGTCCATCAGCGCGCCCTTGCCGCCGAAGTCGCCGCCGACGGCGACCACGTGGACGCGGATTTTGTCTTTCGGGAGCTCCAGCTGGCGCGACAGATGTGATTTGACGCGGAACGGCGCCTTGCACGAGGCCCAGATGTCGATGCGGTCGTCGCCGTCCACCTCGACGACGACCGAGTGCGGCTCGATGTAGGCCTGGTGCGCCAGTCCGGTGGTAAAAGTATGCTCGAGCACCACGTCGGCTTCTTTAAACCCGGCGCCGACGTCGCCCGCGGCCCAGTTCTGGATCGCGAAGACGTTCGGCAGCGTCTCCGGCGGCGCGTGGAATCCCTTGTAAGACGGCAGCTCGTCG
>DASWFA010000385.1:0-7937 GCA_036394475.1 Binatia bacterium | reverse complement strand
CGGCGCGACTTGTCTCGCGATGCCGCCCTCCATCGCCAGCGCCTGCATGACCGGCCGGAAAGACCGTTCGTTTTCCGTCACCGACACGACGCGCGAAATTTTCGCCCCGAGCGCGCGCGCGACCTCCTCGGCCTTCGCCCGGGCTTTGACCGTCGCGCCCCGGAGCGCCTCGCGCTGCGGCGCCTCTTCGTCTTTCAGCGTGAAGACGAGGCGCTGGATGCGATTCGCTCCCAACCCGGTCGCGGCGTCGATGACCTTGCCGGCGTCCTGGATCGCCGCGAGCCTCACCTGCACGACGTTGGTCGCGGTATAGCCCGCGATCTCCGGCTTGCCGTCCTTGGGATAGCGGTAGTTGGGGCTCACAGAATAGCTCACCGTCTTGGTCTGATCGCCGGCCTTGAGCAGCTTCTTGACTCCGGCGATGACGGCGGCGAGCCTGGCCGCGTTGGCCTGGGCGGCTTCCGCCGCGGTCTTGCCTTCGGAGACCACGCCGATGTCGATCTCCGCCTGGTCCGGCTCGACCGTGACCACGGACTCCGCGCTCACCGTGATCGACGGCACGGCGGGCTTGGGCTCCTGGGCGCGCGCGGCGCCGAGAAGGAGAGCGGGCAATACCAGCGCAAGAAGGTACCGCATGGGACTATCTTATCGCGGACACCGGGACGCATTGCAAGCCCGCTAAATGGACATTTCGCCCGGCTTCATGTAACTGTTATCTGGACCATGCGTACGGCTTTCCTTGGAATCCTTTTGCGCCAGCCGGGCGAGGCGCGGTGACGAAGCTCTCGTTTCTCGGTGCGGCGGGGACGGTTACGGGCTCGCGTTATGTGGTCGAGGCGGCCGGCCGGCGCGTGCTGATCGACTGCGGCCTGTTTCAGGGTAAATCCGAGCTCCGGCAAAAGAATTGGGGGCCGCTCGGCGTCGATCCCAAGACGCTCGACGCGGTCGTCCTCACGCACGCCCACATCGACCATACCGGCTATCTGCCCCGCCTGGTAAAGGACGGCTTCACCGGCCCGGTGTTCGCCTCGCCGCCGACCAAGGCGCTGCTCGATATCATGCTGCCCGACGCGGGACGGCTCCAGGAGGAAGAGGCGCGCTTCGCCAACCAGCGGGGCTACTCGCGCCACCAGCCCGCGCTCGCGCTCTTTACCGAGGAAGACGCGCGCCGCGCGCTGCCGCTCGTGCGCCGGTCGGCCTTCGGCGCGCCGGTGGAGGCCGCGCCCGGTCTCACGTTCACGTTTCACCGCGCGGGCCATATTCTCGGCGCGGCGTTCGTCCTGATGGAAGCCGAAAAACCGGGCGGGGAAAAAACCCGGATCCTTTTTTCCGGCGACGTCGGCCGGAAGAACATCCCGATTCTCAAAGACCCGGAGACGATCTCCGGGGCGGACTACGTGCTGCTGGAATCCACCTACGGCGACCGCCTCCACGGCGACGAAGACCCCAAAGAGGCGCTGGCGCGCGTGTGCGGGCGCATCGTCGCGAAAAAGAGCGTGCTGCTGATCCCGGCTTTCGCCGTCGGGCGGACGCAGGAGGTGCTCTACCACCTGCGCGCGCTCCAGCGCGCCGGGCGCATTCCGGAAAATCTGCCGATCCACGTCGACAGCCCGATGGCGATTTCGGCCGTCGATCTCTACTGCGATTTCACGCCCGAGCACGACCTCGAGATGACCGAGCTCCGGGACAAGTCCGGCTGCCCGATCGAAGGGCCCTCGGTGTCGTTCGCCCGGACTTCCGACGATTCCAAGCGCCTGAACGCCGCGCGCGGCCCGGCGGTGATCATCTCCGCCTCGGGGATGCTGAGCGGCGGGCGCGTGCTCCATCACCTGGTCCACCGCCTGCCCGATCCCGATACGGCGCTGCTCTTCGTCGGCTATCAGGCGGAAGGCACGCTCGGGCGGCGCATTCTCGAAGGCGCCAAAGAGGTCCAGGTGCTGGGGCTGACGGTGCGCGTGGCGGCTGAGATCGAGGAGATCCCGGCGCTCTCCGCGCACGCGGATTCCCGGGGGCTGGTCGAATGGCTGGCCGAGATTCCCGAGAAGCCGCGCGAGGTTTTTCTCGTCCACGGCGAAGACCCGTCGCGCGAGGCGCTGGCGGATTCGATCCGGCAAAAGCTCGGCTTCCAGGTCTCGCTCCCCCGGCAGGACGAAAGCCGGGAGCTCGGGTAGAGGGATGACAAACTTTTTTCCAATCGACCGCGCCGCTTAAGCTCTTCGCGTCATCCTGAGTGAAACGAAGGATCTCTCCGATATCGATGGGTCTCATGCCGGAACCGGAAGATAAAAAAAAGGTCACCCAGACCCGCTGGGGCAAGGTCCCCGGCCCCGACGAGGAGATAAAGTTCCTCCAGGGGCCGCAGGAGCGGAGCCGCGAGCTCGTCCGCGCGATAAAAATCTTCTGCGAGTTCATGCGCGGCTTTCGCACGCTCCATTTCGTCGGCCCCTGCGTCACCGTCTTCGGCTCGGCGCGCTTCCGCGACGATCATCCTTATTACCGGATGGCCCGCGACGTCGGCGCCCGCCTCGCCCGCGCCGGCTTTACGGTGATGACCGGCGGCGGGCCGGGCATCATGGAGGCGGCCAACCGCGGCGCCAGGGACGCGGGCGGGCGGTCGATCGGCTGCAACATCGAGCTCCCGGAGGAGCAGAAGCCCAACCCCTACCTCGACAAGTGGATCACGTTCCGCCACTTCTACGTCCGCAAGGTGATGCTGGTCAAATATTCCTACGCCTTCGTCGCCCTGCCGGGCGGCTTCGGCACGCTGGACGAGATTTTCGAGATCGCCGTGCTCGTCCAGACCGGCAAGATACGCGAATTCCCCCTCGTCCTCATGGGCCGGGAATACTGGCGCCCGCTGCTCGACTTCATGCGCGAACGGCTGATCAAGGAGCAGACGATCGACTCCGCCGACGCGGCGCGCATCGTGGTCACCGATTCGCCCGAAGAGGCGGTCCAATCCATCACCGACGTCGCCCTGGGCCGCTTCGGCTTGAGCTATGCGGCGCCGCGCATCAAGCGGCGCTGGCTGCTCTGGGAGTGAGACGACGTCGGCGCGCCGGTTCGACGGCGGCGCGGCGCGCGAATATATAGGCGCATTCGCCGAATGGAATAACGTCCGGTCCGTCTAACCGGACAATCGATATAACCGGCGAGGCAACAGGATGGCAAACGAAACATCCGAAAGAACCCTGGCGGCGCTGATTCTCGGCGTGTGCCTGGTTATCGGCCTCGCGGCCGGCGGCTACTTCATCGGCAAGGGCGCAGCCCGCTTCAAGTCCGACACCCGCACCGTCACGGTCAAGGGACTGGTCGAGAAGCAGGTGAAGGCCGACCAGGCGGTCTGGGCGCTCAAAGTCCGGCGCGCGAGCGACGATTTGAAGGACGTGCAGGCGAAAATCAGCGCCGACCGAGACGCGGTCGCGGCGTTCCTCAAAAAGCAGGGCTTCAAGGACGAGGAGATCGCGCGCCAGCCGATCCTCACGCACGATAAGCTCGCCCGCGAGTACGGCCAGGGACAGAACGAGCGCTTTCGCTACGTGCTCACCGCCTCGGTCGAAGTCAACACCGCCAACGTCGAGCTGGTGCGCGCCTCGGCCGGGGCGGCCGACGAGCTCTTGAAAACCGGCATCGTGCTCGACGGCGAGACCGAGGGCCGGGCGGCCAATCCGCGCTACGTCGTCTCCAGGTTCAACGAGCTGCGGCCGCAGCTCCTGGCCGAGGCGACGAAGAACGCGCGCAAGATCGCCGAGCAGTTCGCCGCCGACTCGGGCACGCGCGTTGGCAGCATCCGCTCGGCGAACCAGGGGATGATCCAGATCTTCGGCACCGACGGCAACGACGAGTCGGCGCCCTACAGCCAGACGAGCACGCCGGAGAAGAAAATCCGCGTCGTCAGCACCTTCGAATTCGAGCTCAAGTAATACGGGATCGCCCGCCTTTTTGGCCTCAAGATTGAGCTTGCCGGGGCGCCCCGGCTCCTATAGGATGGTTTTAGGAGGCAAATGAATTACCGGTAATACTCCGCTCGTCTTAATGGCGCGTAAGAGGAGAAAAGCCCAGCTCGCGGCTTTAAACGGTGGCTAAGACTTCACCTCCGGGTTGCAGCGACTGTTCCATTCCACGATCGACCCGCCCTCTTCCAATAACCCCTAGGCTCTCAAAAAAGCCTGTAAGGAGAGAACCATGAATCCTCTTTGGGTGATCGCCGTCCCTCTGGCCCTTATCATCATAGGGATGGTGCTCAACAGCGTCGGACTCGCGTTCGATCAGCCGGAAAGCTCGACCGAGCAGGATCCGGTGAGAAGAATGGAATCCGAAAGACAAGCCTATCGCACCTTTTTCGATCGACAAAGGAAACAGGCTTTGACGCGGCAAAAACGGGTGGGCCAGTACAGCTGGCTGGTGCTCGCCGTCTTCATCGCCGCGTTCTGGTGGATGTACGTCGACACGGTGAACAAGTCCGCGGGATGGAACCAAATCGCCACGATTCAAACCGTGCCGGTGGCCGAAGGCACCGATCTGGTCCTTTCCGTGACTCTCAAGGACGGCAGCAATGTGAAATATCTCGTCAAGCCGGGGACGCCGGCCGCCGCCGCTCCGGGCACCGTTGCGAGGGAAGGCTTCTCCAAGGAATCCGTGCCCAAGTGGGAGACGTCGAGGCTGGCGACGGCTCTCAGCAGCGGCGATCAGCAGCTGCCCCTCGGCGTCGCGCTGACGATTGCGAATTGAGCGCTATTCGGTGCCGGGGCGGACGAAGCCGCCGGGGCTTCGCCCGCCCGGCTCCATCTAGCGGCGATACTTGGCGTCGAGCGCGTATTTTTCTTCCAGGCCGATCAGGTCGTTGAACTCCTCGAACGGGATCAGCCGGTCCATGACCTCGCGCGTCGTGCCCGTGCGCCGGAGCGTCGAGTAGACGTCCTCGAGCGCCCGCGCCGAGGCGTAGAGCGGGCCGAGCGGCCAGACGATCAGCTGGAAGCCCAAATCCTTCAGCTCTTCCGGCCCCATGAGCGGCGTGACGCCGCGCTCGATCATGTTCGCCACGAGCGGTCCGGGCACGTGGCGGCCGATCTCGCGCATCTCCTCCTTCGTCTCGGGTGCCTCGATGAAGACCGCGTCGGCGCCGGCCTCCTTGAAAGCCTGGCCGCGCTCGATCGCGTCCTTCAACCCCAGCGCCTGGCGCGCGTCGGTGCGCGCGACGATGTAAAGATTGTCTTTGTCGCCCCGCGCCTCGACCGCGGCCTTGAGCTTCGCCATATATTCATCCAGCGGGACCACCTGCTTGCCCTTCATGTGGCCGCAGCGCTTGGGCCAGATCTGGTCTTCCAAAAACATGCCCGCCGCGCCGCCGCGGATCAATTCCTTGACCGTGCGGATGACGTTGACCGCGTTGCCGTAGCCGGTGTCCGAATCGACGATCACCGGAAGGTCGGTGACCGAGCAGATGCGCCGCGAGGCGCCGAGCAGCTCGGTCTGCGTGAGCAGGCCGAAGTCGGGCTCGCCCAAATAGGTCGCCGACACGCTGTAGCCGGTGATGAAGATGACTTCGAATCCCGCTCGGGCGGCGATCTTGGCGCTCAGGCAGTCGTACACGCCGGGCATCACCAGCACGCCTTTTTCTTTCAAGACTTCGCGGATTTTTTGCGCTTTGGTCATGGGAGCCTCCGCTTGGATGGGAGATCTTTAGTGAACGCCGCTTAAAATCGCCGTCATTTTCCTTTCCCCCAAAACTTCCCGAGCCAGCTCTCCTCGTCCTTTTTCGCCACCTGCTCCAGCTCGCCGGGGTCGAGCCAGATGCCGCCGCAGCCGGTGCACTGATCGATCGCGATCTTCTGGAAGCTCCGCTCTTTCAAGGGCTCGCCGCACTTGGGGCAGCGCATCGCGGACGCGTCTTTAACTTTTTGCTTGGTCTCTTTGTCCTGTTTGGCTTTGAGCTTGGCGATCAGCTCTTTTTCCTTTTTTACGAAATACTCGTCCTCCAGCGCCTTTTTCCGCTCGTCCCATTTATCGGCCATTTTTCCCTCCTCGTCGTTCTTATTACTAGAATGAGGGGCGAGAGACAATCCGCCCGGGCGCGCGGTCGTCCCGCAAGCCCCGCGCCGTTGTGCCTGTGATTCCTGAAAATTCCTGATTCATTCTCCGGTATTTACCTGATTGCGGCTGTGGAGCCCCCTGTTAGTCTGATAAATCAACATGGCCGTTGTCGGCTGGGACGGAGAGGGGAACTCAATGAAATATCGTGTGGCGATTTCGGGCTCTTACGGCGGGATGAACCTCGGCGACGAGGCGATCCTCGAGGTCATCCTGCGCGAGCTCCGCGCTTCGCTCGACGTCGACGTCGTGGTCTTCTCGCACAACGCGAAGGACACCGCGCGGCGCCACAACGTCCGCGCCGTTTCCATCCGCGAGCTGCACAAGGACGAGGTGCTCCAGGAGCTCAAGAAGCTCGACCTCTTCGTCCTGGGCGGCGGCGGCATCCTTTACGACGAGGTGATCGAGGGGTTTCTGAGAGACGTGACGTGGGCCAGGGACCTGGGGGTGCCGGTGATGGTCTACGCCATCAGCGCCGGGCCGATCAAGGCCGCCGAATCCAAGCAGCTCGCCGTCCAGGTGCTGAACCGGGTCGATAAGATCACGGTGCGCGAGGGCGAGGCGAAAAGGATTCTCACCGATCTCGGCGTCAACCAGGAGATCGAGATCACCAGCGACCCGGCGCTGCTCTTAAAGCCGCAGACGTTCACGAAAGACATGCTCAAGAAGGAGGGCATCAATCCCGACAGCCCGCTGGTGGGCTTTTCCGTCCGCGAGCCGGGGCCGGCGGCGCCGCACTTGAACATGGAGCAGTACCACGCGATGCTCGCCAACGCGGCCGATTACATGGTCGAGCGCTTCGACGCGCAGATCCTCTTCGTGCCGATGGAGGGCGGGGAAAACAAAGACCCGCAGCATTCCCACGCGGTCATCTCCAAGATGGCCAACACCAAGCGCGCCAACGTGCTGAAGGGCGAGTACAGCTCGGGGGAGGTGCTGGGCCTGATGAAGCATATGTCGTTCGCCGTGGGGATGCGGCTCCATTTTTTGATTTTCGCGGGCATTCAGAAAATCCCCTTCGTGCCGCTGCCCTACGCCTCGAAGGTCTCGGGCTTTTTGTCCGACCTGGAAATGCCGATGCCGCCGATCACGGCGCTCAACATCGGCAAGCTCTGCGCCTATCTCGACCGCTCGTGGGACTTGCGGCACGAGATCAAGAAGCGGCTCGAAGAGAAAGTCCCCCCGCTGCAGGAGCGCGCCAGACAGAACAATCGGATTCTCTGCGACCTCCTGCACGCCGTCAAGCCGGAGCAGATCGTCGCCTGATGGGAGAAGACGGTAGGCGTTAGGCGCGCGGGGGCGAACCCTTCCGGCCGACGGCAATGGGCCGCTGCCTCAAGGCGGTCTTCAAGCTCGCGTCTCGACGCGGCCGCCGTGAGTGAATGCCGTCTGGACAGCGTTTATGCCGCCGCTCAATCGACCAGAGACTTCCACCGTCATCGACTTGCCGCCGCGCGCGGCCGAGCTGGCGGCCGACACCGACGTTCTCGTCGTCGGCGGCGGGCCGGCCGGGCTGGGCGCGGCGCTGGGCGCGGCGGACGCCGGAGCGCGGGTCATCCTCGCCGAGCGCTACGGCTTTCTCGGCGGCAACGCGGCGGCGGCGCTGGTCATGCCGCTCATGTCTTTCCATACGCAGCATCCCCGGCCCGAAAAGAAAGGCGCGGCGACGCTCTTCCCGACCGATCACGGCCGCGGCGAGCCGGTGATCGCCGGCGCGCTGACCCGGCTGCTCGACCGCCTGATCCAAGCCGGCGGCGCCATTTCGCCGTCGTTGAAAACCGGCTATGTGGTGCCGTTCGATCCGGAAGTCTTCAAGCTGGTGGCCCTCGACTTGCTCGACGAGGCGG
>DASWFA010000384.1:0-2293 GCA_036394475.1 Binatia bacterium | reverse complement strand
CAGACAGAGACAAGACATGTTCTGTTGGAATCTGAGCGATGAGATTAGATATGAGACTTAGCTTGCGTTTGTCCTTTGCGATTGCAGGAATTGCTCGTTGTCGGTCCTTGAGATCGGACAATTCTGCCGGCAGTAAGCTTGCAAGGTCTGGTCGGAGGGGCACCTGAAAGGAACTCTGCTGTGGAATTATAGTATGAGCAGTTTTCATCATTTGGCTTTCAAAGACCTATACCATAAACTTTGATTGTCTGCTAAGCAGAAAACCGTATCAGATAACCCCATGCGCTACGAGCTTTACTACTGGCCCGAGATTCAAGGGCGCGGCGAGTTCATCCGCCTCGCGCTGGAAGACGCGGGGGCGGACTATATCGACGTGGCGCGGGAGAGGGGCGGGATGGAGCGGATGCTCGGCCTGATGGAAGGCCGCTCGCTCGCGCGGCCGCCGTTCGCGCCGCCGTTTCTCAAGGCCGGCCGGCTCGTGATCGCCCAGACGGCGAATATTCTCCTCTACCTCGGCCCGCGCCTCCGCCTGGCGCCGAAAAACGAGGCGGACCGGCTCTGGGTGCACCAGCTCCAGCTCACGATCGCCGACTGGCTCGCCGAGGTCCACGACGCGCACCATCCGATCGCGTCCGGATTGTATTACGAAGACCAGAAGCGCGAGGCGAAGCGGCGGGCCGTCGATTTTCGAAAAAACCGCCTGCCGAAGTATCTCGGCTACTTCGAGGAAGCGCTCCGGCGGAATCCGAAGCGGAGCGGCTGGCTGGCCGGCGCCCGGGCCGCGTACGCCGATCTGTCGCTGTTCCAGATGGTCGAGGGGCTCGACTACGCCTTTCCCCGCGCGATGAAAAAGCTGGCGCGCAGATATCCGCGCGTGCTCGCCCTGCACGACCGCGCCGCGGCGCGCCCGCGCCTCGCCGGTTATCTATCCTCCGGGCGGCGCATCCCGTTCAACCAGCAGGGGATCTTCCGCCATTACCCCGAGCTGGACGGTTAGCGCGCTCGCGGCGCCCGGAATTAACCCGATTGTTTTTTATCCCGCCGTCGGCCTAGGAAACAATTGCAAGGAGGCTCCCATGGAAGTCTTTGAAGCCATCCGCACCATGCTGGCGGTGCGCCGTTATCTCGACAAGCCGGTGCCGGAGAGTATCGTCCGGAAGATCTTGGAAGCGGGGCGGTTGACCGGCAGCGCGAGGAACATGCAGCCCTGGCGCTTCATCGTGACCGAGAACCGCGACACGCTGAAAAAGCTCGGCGCGGCGGCGCCGACCGGGCCGTACATCGCGACCGCGCCGCTGGCGATCGTCGTGGCGATCGAGAAGACCCCCTTCGCCGTCTCCGACGCGAGCCGCGCGGCGCAGTCGATGATGTTGACGGCGTGGTCCGACGGCGTCGGCTCGAACTGGGTCGGCTTCGGCGGGCTGGAGGAGGTAAAGACGCTGCTCGCTATTCCCCCGGAGCTGGACATCCTGACGATTTTGCCGTTCGGCTATCCGGCCGGGGCGCTCGGGCGCGGCAAGAAGGACCGGAAGCCGCTGGGAGAAGTGGCGTTCCGCGAGCGCTACGGCAATCCGTTCGCCTAGCGCGGCCAAATTGCTCCCGTCGTTTTCAAGCGGCCTGGCGCGCGCCCGCCGGCGGCAAAATGACGGGCTATCTGCGGAAATTTACGGCGGAGGGGGCCGCCGGTTGGTTTAGCCGCCGGTTAGTCTAGAAGTTCGGCCTTATGTTGTGCTCCGCGCATTTAAGCCGCGCTTCCAGAGTCGTTAGAAATGGATCGCCGCTGAGCTTGACCATCCTGGAAGAGCCGCTCGACTGTTTCTGGATGACGGGACTCGCGCCCCGGACCAGCGCCTCCTGGGGAATCCGAAAGAGATCCCCGGAGCCTTTTTCCGCGTACGTTCCGGGCTCTTCAATCTCTTCCCAAGAAACTTCCTTGAGAAAACCTTTCTGCTGCGGTTGAACGGACGGATTCTTGCTTTGTTCTGTTGACATGTCACCTCCTGTGGATTTGGTTTCTCGACGCACGGCGGCCCCCCTCCGTGATTATCGGAATGAGCTTATTCCCTTGCCCTGAGTCGGTCGGCTGTGGCGGAGGAAGTGCCGGGGTGTGCAGGTTTCTGAGTGAAGTCTCAGGAGTTCGATTCCGGATTGGGAATTTGACTTCCATGTTATATCCCAATCGCCGCCTGTCAAGGGGGGCGAGCCGTTTTTTTGACGCCCTCGTTGGAACGATTCCGGAGCCGCCGGCGGCTGGATTCCCGGCCGCCGATGCAATATGAATCGGTCGATCGGG
>DASWFA010000383.1:0-7816 GCA_036394475.1 Binatia bacterium | reverse complement strand
CCTCCTCCTTCAGCATCTTACGGTGTTTTTGCAGCTCGGCGAGCTTCTTGTTCTCCTCTTCGAGCTCCTTGTTGAGCTGGGTGAGGACGCCGTAGCGGAGCTCGGACGCGCGGTTCAAGTCGCCCTGGCGCTGCGCCTGCTGCTCCTCGACCTTGGTCGCCTCGATCTTCTCCTTCAGGGCGCGGATGCGCTGGATGATCTCTTTTTCCTGTTTCCAGTGCGCCTTCAGCTCGTCGGACTGGGCGCGCAGCTCGGCGATGTCCTTCTCGACCCGCGCGAGCCGCTCCTTCGACGCCCGGTCGCTCTCGCGCCGGAGCGCCTGGCGCTCGATCTCGAGCTGCATGATCCGGCGGTCGATCTCGTCGATCTCCGTCGGCATGCTGTCGATCTCGATCCTGAGGCGCGACGCCGCCTCGTCGATCAGGTCGATCGCCTTGTCGGGCAGGAAGCGGTCGGTGATGTAGCGGTGCGACAGGGTGGCGGCGGCGACGATCGCGCCGTCGGTGATGCGCACGCCGTGATGGATTTCATAGCGCTCCTTGAGGCCGCGCAGAATCGCGATGGTGTCCTCGACCGACGGCTCGGGGACGACGATCGGCTGGAACCTGCGCTCCAGCGCGGGGTCTTTTTCGATGCGCTTCCTGTACTCGTCGAGCGTCGTGGCGCCCACGCAGCGCAGCTCGCCGCGCGCGAGCGCGGGCTTCAGCATGTTCGAGGCGTCCATGGCGCCCTCGGCGGCGCCGGCGCCGACCAGCGTGTGCAGCTCGTCGATGAACAGGATGATCTGGCCGTTCGACTCGGTGACTTCCTTGAGCACCGCCTTCAGCCGCTCCTCGAACTCGCCGCGGAATTTTGCCCCGGCGACCAGCGCGCCCATGTCGAGCGCGACCAGCCGCTTGTCCTTGAGGCTCTCGGGCACGTCGCCGCTGACGATGCGCTGCGCCAGCCCCTCGACGATCGCCGTCTTGCCGACGCCCGGCTCGCCGATCAGGACCGGGTTGTTCTTGGTCCGGCGCGAGAGCACCTGGATCACCCGGCGGATCTCGTCGTCGCGGCCGATCACCGGATCGAGCTTGCCCTTGCGCGCGAGGTCGGTGAGATCGCGGCTGTATTTTTCCAGCGCCTGATATTTTTGCTCCGGCTCGGGGTCGGTGACTCTCTGCGAGCCGCGGATGCTCTGGAGCGCCTGCAGGATCTTGTCCTTGGTGATGCCGAGCTCGCGGAAAATCCTGCCCGTCTCGCCGTCGTCGGCGGCCATGGCCATCAACAGGTGCTCGATCGAGACGTATTCGTCTTTCAGCGCGGCCGCTTCTCTTTCCGCCGCCTCGATGAGCTTTTTGAGCCGCGGCGAGATGTACGGCTGGCCCGAGGCGCCGGTCACCTGGGGAACGCGGTCGAGGGCCTTTTGCGTCCGATCGAGGAGCGCGCTCGGCTGGACGCCCAGCTTTTGCAGCAGGGAGAGGCCGATGCCGTCCTTTTGGCCGAGCACCGCCATGAGCAGATGCTCGACGTCGATCGCCTGGTGATTCCGCTGCTCCGCCAGAGCTTGCGTGTTCTGCAGCGCTTCCTGTGATTTAACGGTCAGTTTTTCCGGACGCATGATTAGACTCCTTTGGTCGCAAAAGAATTTAAGCACGCTAGCGCGGCGCGTCAAGCAACGGCCGGGCGATTAGGTGATGGGGCGGTCGGGTCCAAGCCCCTAAATTAGCAGGCTTATTTGTCGGGCGGGGTTTTTTCCAGCTCGAAGGGCTGCAGCGTCTCCCGCAGCGGCTCGGCAGCGGCGGCCGCGGGCTTGAGCGCCGGACCGTCCTTGAGCGCCGCGCCGTCCATGACTTGAAAAGGCCGGAGCGCCTCTTCCAGCGGTTGGGGAAGCTCGGACGTCAGGACGATGCCCTTGTCCTTCACGATATTGAACTCATACTCGGTCGGCTCGACGGCCGTGCCGCGCATTTTCTTGATCCACAGGGTGCGCACGAAGCGATCGCCGATGCGAATCATGCGCAGCGCCAGGACCCCGGAAGCGAGAAACTCCTCGATGCTGCTGATCTCGTCCTCCCGCCGCCCGGTCGAGTGGGAGCTCAGGAGATTGGTGGTTTGGAGCTGGGTTTGCAGGAGCCGGATCAGCAGCCGGGCCTGCTCTTCCGACCGGCCCGACGGGGTGTCGGATTTGATCAGCGGCCCCACCGGATCGATGGCGAGCCGCTTCGCCTCCATGCGGTTGATGTGGCTCGCCAGGTCGGTGACGATCCGCTGCACGTCCACTTCCCGCTCCTTGGCGGCGCCGGCGCGGGCGCTGAAATAGGGGGCGGCGTCGAGGATCACCAGGCTCTTATCCTGAATATGCTTCTGCAGGTCCCAGCCGAGCGAGGCGGCGGAGTCCAAGATATCGCTCGGCCGCTCGTCGACCGTGACGTAAACCGCCTTTTCGCCCTTGAGGAGCCCGTTCAGCAGAAATTGCAGGCAGGCGGTGGTCTTGCCGGTGCCGGCGTCGCCCGTGACCACGTAAGACTTGGCGGCTAAAAATCCCTGCTGGAGGAGCGGGTCGAGCCCCTCGATGCCGGTCGAAATCCGCGAACTTGCCATCGGACAATTTTTATCAAAACTCCCCCGTGTTTGAAAGCGCTCAATTTGCTTGCCCGTCCGGTTTCGCGTTAGAATTACCCATGCCCGTCCGCTTCCGAAACAACATCGCCGCGCTCGCGGGCTACGCTCCCGGCGAGCAGCCGCAGGACGGCGGCTTCGTCAAGCTCAACACCAACGAGAACCCCTACCCGCCGTCGCCGCGCGTGGTCGCCGCGCTCAAAAAAGCCGCCGACCGGTCGCTCCGCCTCTACCCCGAGCCGATGAGCGCGGCTGTCCGCGCGCTCGCCGCCGCCGTTTACGGCCTCGCCCCCGAAAACGTTCTCGCCGGCAACGGCTCCGACGAGCTGTTGTCGATGCTGACGCGCGCTTTCGTCGGCCCGCACGACCGCGTTTTCTATCCCGAGCCGACCTACACGCTCTACGATACGCTGATCGCGATCCAGGAGGGGGTCAAGGTCGGCGTGCCCTATCGGCCGGACTTCTCGCTCCCCGAGGAGTCTTTCTCCGGGTCGGCGGCGCTGACGTTTATCTGCAATCCCAACTCGCCCTCCGGCACGCTGCTCCCGCTGGAGCCGATCGAGCGGCTGGCCCGGGCGGCCGCCGGCGTCGTCGTGGTGGACGAGGCCTATATCGACTTTGCCGACAGCGACGGCGCCTCCGCGCTCGCGCTGCTGAAAAACCATCCCAACCTCGTCGTGCTCCGGAGCTTTTCCAAGTCGTTCTCGCTCGCGGGCATGCGCCTGGGGCTCGCCTTCGCGTCGGCGGAGATCGTCGCCGGCCTCAACAAAGTGAAGGACTCCTACAACGTCAACCGGCTCAGTCAGATCGCCGCCGCCGCGGCGCTCGGCGATCTCCCCTGGATGCGGCGGAACGTCGGGCGCATTCAGAAAAGCCGGAAAAAACTCTCCGGCCGGCTCAAAAAAATGGGCTTTCAGGTCTACCCTTCGCAGGCGAATTTCGTCCTGGCCCGGCGTGCGGGGCAGAACCTCCGTGGGCTCTACGAAGAGCTCAAGCGGCGCAAGGTCCTGGTGCGCTATTTCGACCAGCCGGGGCTCGACGATTGCCTGCGGATCACCGTCGGGGCGCCGGACGAAGTCGAGACGTTGCTCCAGCAGCTCGCCGCGGTTATAAAAGGATAAGGGGCCGCCGTATGAAGCCGATCAAAGTGACCGAGCTCGACCACATCGTTCTCAATGTCGGGGACATCGACCGCGCGCTCGATTTTTACTCCGGCGTGTTGGGCCTGAAGATCGAGCGGCTCGCCGAGTTCCGCGCGGGAAAGATCGGCTTCCCGTCGGCGCGCATTAACGAGGGCACGGTCATCGACCTGTTTCCCTCGAAGGAAAAAACCACAGGCGGCAACGGGTCGCCGAATTTGAACCACTTCTGCCTGGTGGTGGAAAAGGACGACTTCGCCGGCATCGTCGACTATCTCAAGCAGCACGGCGTGGCGATCCACACCGGCCCGATCTCGCGCTGGGGTGCGCGCGGCCAGGCGACCTCGGTTTACTTTCACGATCCGGACCAAAACGAGATCGAGATCCGCTGCTACTGATTTGTCCGAGGCTTTTCGTCCCGCGTCGCCTTTGGTATAGTCCGCTCTCCATGTCTTCTCTCCTGATCAGGAATATCGGCGCGCTCGCCACCGGGGACATTAAAAATCCGCTCCGGCGCGCCGACTCGATCTATATCGAAGAGGGCGTTATCCGCGCCGTCGGGAGCGGCATCGCGGAGCGCGCGGATTCGGTCATCGACGCGCAGGGGATCACGGCGATTCCCGGCCTGATAGACTCGCACTCCCATCCCTCGATCGGCGAATACACCCCGGCGCAGAACACGCTCGGCTGGATCACCAACTACATGCACGGCGGCGTCACGGCGCTCATCTCCGCCGGCGAGCTGCACCTGCCCGGCCTGCCGCTGCCGCCCGACGCGCGCACGGCGCTGGCGCTCGCGCTCGTCACCAAGCGCTGCTACGACAATCTCCGGCCGTCGGGCGTGAAAGTTTTCGCCGGCACGCTCCTGCTGGTGCCCGGGCTTGCGGAAAAAGATTTCGACGAGATCGCCGCCGCGGGCATCCGGCTGGTGAAATTCATTTTCTACGACTACAGCCGGCTGCCGGACGGCGAGGCCGAGCGCTACGTGAAATGGGCGCGGGCGCGCGGCATCAAGGTCAAAATTCACTCCGGCGGGGTGTCGCGCTCCGGCGTGAGCCAGATCGCCGGCTGGGAGATCGTGAAAAAAATCGATCCCGACGTCATCGGCCACATCACCGGCGGGCCGATCCCGATGGCCGAGGCGGAGATGGTGCGGATCGTCGCCGAGACCGATCACTTCGTGGAAGTCTGCAGCTCGGGCAACTACCGCATGGCGCTCGTCCTCGCGCGGGCGGTCCAAAAACACAACGCCTATCACCGCGTGCTGATCGGCACCGACACGCCGGGCGGCACCGGCATCATCCCGCGCGGCATTCTCCGCGAGATCGCCTATCTCTCGTCGGTCGGCGAGGTGCCGCCCGAGGCCGCCGTCTGCATGGCGACGGGGAACGTCGGCCGCGCCCACGGCCTCAACCTGGGAGTCATCGAAGAGGGTCGGCCGGCGGACATCGTATTGCTGCACAAGATCACCGGCTCGGTGGCGAAAGACGCGCTCGACTCGTTCGCCAAGGGCGATCTCCCGGGCATCTCGATGGTGCTCATCGACGGCGAAGTTCGCGTCGCCGGGCGCAGCCAGCAGACGCCGCCGCCGGAGCGCGTGGCGACGCAAAAATGAAAGAAGACGGCCTCGGGGCGCGAGTTTCGGACCGCGGCCGATGGGACAGTGCCAAGAGTCGTAACTCCAGAGTCGGACGTCCGCGGCCCTCTTCCTCGCATCCCTCGCTCGCTGGAGGGAGAGGTCGCAACCTGCGCGCGTTCGTCGGTCTTGGAGAGAAACTGGAATTACTAAAATGGAGCTTGAAGTAGTATGAATACTTCGATGGAATTCGGCGTCGGACTCTTTCCCACGGAGCCTCTGCCTAAGATGATCCAGCTCGCCAAGCTCTCGGAAGACCTGGGCTACAGCCACGTCTGGATCGGCGACTCGCACCTTATCTGGCGCGAGGCTTATATCAACATGGCCGCCGCCGCTCTCAACACAAAAAAAGTAAAGCTCGGCACCGGCGTCACCAATCCGCTGACGCGCCATCCCTCGGTCGTCGCCAGCGCCTACGCGACGCTCGAAGAGCTGGCGCCGGGGCGCTTCATCGTCGGCATCGGGCTGGGCGACAGCTCGGTCGAGACGATGGGGATGAAGCCGGCGAAGCTCGGCTATTTCGAAAAGACGATCCAGGAGATGCGCCGGCTGATCGCGGGTGAAGAGGTAGAGCTCGAGACGGGGAAGATCCACCTCAAGCATCCGAGTAAAAACAAGATGCCCATTTACATCGCGGCGAGCGGGCCCAAGATGCTCGAGCTTTCGGGACGCATCGCCGACGGCATCATCGTGCTCGTCGGCGTCGCCGACGAATATTTGAAACAGGCGAAGGCGAAGATCGAAGAAGGGGCGAAGGCCGCCGGCAGAAAACTAAGCGACATCCACCTCGTCCTCTGGGTGCCCTGCGCGGTTTCCGACACGGCGCCGGCGAAAGACGCCGTGAAGGCGCACGTGGCGCGCGTCGTCGCGCACCCGCAGCCCTACGTGCTCGACGCCAAAGAGCAGAAAGTGCTGGCGGAGATCCGGAAGACGTACGACTACTACCACCACATGGACCAGGAGGCGAACCACGCCGAAGTCATCCCCGACTGGCTGGTGGACAAGTTCGCCGTCGCCGGCACCGTCGCCGAGTGCCGCGCGCAGGTGGAGCGGATCAAAAAAAGCGGCATCCAGCAGATCGCGATCATCCCCTACAGCGCGCCGGGCGGGAGCCGGGAAGAGACGATCCGAGGATTCGCCAAAGCGGCGATGTAAATGCTCCCTCAGACGGGCGGGCGGTAATTTGTAATCTTCCGGAGCGCGCCGATCTCACCCGCCAGCCTCGCCGTGCTTTCCAGGCACTGCGCTTCTTCCGACTTGCCTCCCGCGCGGCGCGTTCCGCGATCAAGGCAGCGCGCTTCTTTTCCAGCGATCCGATGAACTCCATGAGATGAGAGTCGCGGTAGCCGGTGGCTTCCCGCCAAGCTTTCTCTTCTTCCGGCCACAAGGGCAGCAAGTGGAGATGAAAATGGTTTACCTGTACGCGGAAAGACGCGAACAGCACGTTCTCGATGTGCGGCGCGTGATGTTCTCGAATCGCCGCCACCACGTCGCACAGGGCTTCGCCCAGACCCTGAAGCGTTTGCGAATCGAAATCCCGCGGGCAGCTCCCGCCGCGTCCAAGCGCGGCGAGGACGGCGTGGCCGGTCGTGTGCGGCGGGGCGCTCTGGAACGCGAACCAGCCGTTGCTCCTGTTCTCATAAAACATGCGATCCTGTAAATTGGCCGATCGCGTGCAGAAAGGGCAGGCCATTTAAAATACCTCCGATGCGCCGGGTGAAGCGGATTTCATTTAGGGGAAAAGATTTGCCTCACGTAAAACGCGCGATCGCGTAGATCCCCAGCATGGCGAAGGCGAGCGCCAGCTTGGCGGCGACGCCGACCACCATGCCGATCGTGGCGCCGAGGCCGGCGCGGGCGGCGTCTTCGAGGCCGCGCCGGGCGGACAGCTCGCCGATCACCGCGCCGATAAACGGGCCGATCAGCACGCCGATGAAACCGAAAAAAATCCCCGCGAGGGCGCCGATCGCCGCGCCGGCGACCGCCCGCCGGGAAGCGCCGAAGCGCTTGGCGCCGAAAGCGGTCGCGGCGAAATCCACCGCATAGGTCAACAGCGCCAGAACGGCGAGAAGCGCCAGCGTGCGCCAGCCGACGTAAGCGAAGTGGTCGGCCCATGCGGCGATCAATAAGCCGGCGAAGAGGACGGGCGCGCCGGGCACCGCCGGGAGGACGAGGCCGGCGAGGCCGAAAAGGATCAGCACCACCGCAAAGATCCAGAGCAAAAAATTAAATTCCATCCGGCCTCCGGTATGAGCCGGCGAAAGCGTGCGGTTTCAAGCCGACTTCCGCCAGACCATCGTGATGCCTTCCCGCATGCTTTTCGGAAACGCGCGGTAAAGGCAGTTTTTGACCATGCCCAGCACCGGCTCGGGCCGCACGCGGCCTTCCAGGTGGCGCGCGAAGCGGGCGTCGAAGTAAAAGGCGGTCGCCGACCGCTCGA
>DASWFA010000382.1:0-3967 GCA_036394475.1 Binatia bacterium | reverse complement strand
CCCGCCGAGCCGCTCTCCTGCGCCTTCAGCTCCGAGGGCGTGACGAAATAGACCATCGCCTGGCGCATGCCGCCGTAGATCAGATAAACCAGCGCGGCGGCGATGATCGCGCCGCCGATCAAAAACCTTCTACTGCGCATTGCTTTCCTTGCTTCCTCTCGACTCGAACTCGGCGAGCCTCGCCTCGGCGCGCCTGACGCGCCCCTTGAGCGCGAGCAGATAGGCGATGATGGCGCTCCAGACGATGCCGTAGGCCAGCGCCACGAATCCCCAGGGTCCCATCAGGCGGCTCCTTCCATCAGCTCGCGCTTGAGCCGCGCCTCGGTCTCGCCGGCGTGGACGCGGAGCGAGAGCAGATAGAAATAAAGCAGCAGGAAGGCGACGAAGTTGACGGCCAGGGCGATCAGCATCGACGGGTGGACGTTGTCCCACGGCGCCTTGTCGGGGCGGAGAATCGACGGCGGCTGGTGCAGCGTGCGCCACCAGTAGACCGACATGTGGATCAGCGGGATGTCGATAAAGCCGATGATGCCGAGCACCGCGCCGCCGACCGCGCCGCGCTCTTCGTCCTCGACCAGCGAGCGCAGCATCAGGTAGCCGGCAAAAATCATCAGGAGGATCGCCGTCAGCGTGAGCCGCGCGTCCCAGGTCCACCAGACGCCCCACGTGGGCCGGCCCCAGATCGAGCCTTCGATAATCGTGAGCGCGGTGAACAGGACGCCGATCTCCGCCGCCGATCTCGCCAGGATATCATCGCGCCGCTCGCGCTTCCAGAGATAGAGGCAGCTGCCGACGAAGACGATGAAGAAGGAGAGATAGGCGGTCAGGATGCTGGGGATGTGGAGGTACATGATGCGCTGGACCTCGCCCTGGTAGGCGTCCGGCGGTGCGTGGACCAGGGCCAGGTAGAGGCCGGCGGCGATGAATACCACAGCCAGCCCTCCGAGAATGCTTCTGCCTGTTCCGTATTGCGCCATCGGTTTTTAGGCTTCGACCACCCATTCGAAGACGAGAATGCCGGCGGTGGAAAATATCACATCAAATCCGATCAGCAGATGCAACCACGAGAGCGATTCGGAGAAATCGCCGCCGCGGAGGATCGTCTCCATGCCGCGGATCGTCGCCAGCACGACGGGGACCTCCAGCGGCAAAAGCAGGAGCGGCAGCAGTATCTCCCGCCCGCGCGCGCCGAGCGTGAGCGCGGAAAAAAGCGTCCCGAGGACGCAAAAGCCGGCGGTCCCGAGCAGGCTGTAGAGGAGCATGAAGGGCAGCCGGTCCCACGCCGTGATATTGAACAGCACCCAGAAGAGCGGGAAGATAACCACTTCGACCAGCGCCATCAGGATAAAATTAAACACCGCCTTGGAGAGAAAGATCGCCGCGCGGTCGATCGGCGCGAGCAGCAGCGCGTCGAGACAGTGATTCTCCCGCTCCGGCTGGAAGAGCTGCATCAGCCCGAGCGTGCCGCAGAAGACCACGGCGAGCCAGAGCAGCCCGGGCGCCATCTCGGGAGCCTTTTCGGCCCGGATGTCGAGCGCGAAGTTGAAGATGAAAAGCAGCAGCGCGCCGAAAAAAAACATGGCGAGCAGGCTCTCCCGGCGCCGGAGCTCGAGCAGGAGGTCCTTCCACAACAGGCGCCCCGTCTGTCTCAGGAGCGCCATGCTTCTCCCCGCGGCAGGAACTCGCCCACCGCGCGCTGGAGGCTCTCCCAGGGCCGGCGCTTGGCCTCGTCGAAGGCGACCCGGCCCCGGTTGAGGACCACCGCCCGGTCCGCCAGCGCGGCGGCGCGCATCACCTCGTGCGTCGCCATGACGACGATGCCGCCGCTCCGGCAGATGCTCCCGAGCGCCGACTCCAGCAGGTCCACGCCGGCCCCGTCGAGCACGCCGTAGGGCTCGTCCACCAGCAATAATTTCGGCTCCAGCAGCGTCCACTTGGCGATCGAGAGGCGGCATCGCATCCCGCTGGAGAGGGCGGCGACGTACTCGCCCGACCAGTCCGACAAGCCCACGGCGGCGAGGGCGTCCGCGATCCCGCCGGCCTTATCGGAGCGGCCGTAAAGCGCGAGAAAGAGCCTCAGGTTTTCCTCCGCCGTGAGCTTTTCGTAGAGGTGATCGCCCGGGGCGAGCATCCCGATCGCCGGGAGCCGGCGCGCCGGCGTCTGCCGCAGGTCGGCGCCGTCGATGAGAACCTCGCCCGCGCTGGGGCGGATGAGGCCCGAGAGCGTCTTCAAGAGCGTGGTCTTCCCGGCGCCGTTCGGCCCGAGGAGCGCAACGCACTCGCCCGCGGCGAGCGCGAGGTCGACGTCTCTCAGCGCCCAGGCGAAGCCGTAGCTTTTGGACAGGCGGCGAATTTCCAGACGCAAGGTGTTCTCCGTGGCTCGAAACGAAAGTTTGACCGACTATAAACGTGGGGTAGGGCGGATTCAAGGGCGCGGAACCGACGGGCCGCCGCCGGATTGCTTGACTGCCCGCCGCGAATCAGCTAAACAAAACGTTTATCCGACAAGCACATAGGAGGCATGATGGTAGATCAGGAAGCGATCCGCAAAGCGCAGGAACATTTCGGCAAAGTCTTCGAGCAGCAGCTCGAGCGCGTCGAGCGCCTCAAGAAGGAAGAGCCCTGGCAGGACTTTTCCAAAATCAAGCCGATCATCATAGGTATTCTGGGCGGCGACGGCATCGGCCCGACGATCTCCGCCGAGGCGCAGCGCATCCTCGAGAAGCTCCTCCAGCCGCAGGTGGACGCCGGCAAGGTCCAGTTCCGCGTGCTCGAAGGGCTCACGATCGAAAACCGCGTCAAGCACATGCAGGCGATCCCCGACGACGTGCTGGCCGAGATGCGGAAATGCCACGTCACGCTCAAGGGGCCGACGCACACGCCCGAGAAGGGCGACGGCTATCCCAACATCGAGAGCGCCAACGTCGGCATGCGGAAGGTCTTCGACCTGTTCGCCAACGTCCGGCCGGTGCGCATCCCGCAGGAGAAGATCGACTGGGTCTTTTTCCGCGAGAACACCGAAGACCTCTACGCGGTCGGCAGCCAGGGCTGCAACGTGACCGCGGACCTGGCGATCGACCTCCGGATCATCACCAGCCAGGGCACGCGCCGGATCTGCGAGGCGGCGTTCGCCCACGCCAAGAAGACCGGGCGGACCAAAGTCACCGCGGTCACCAAGGCGAACATCATCAAGGCCACCGAGGGCAAGTTCCTCGACGTGTTCAGGGAGGTGGCCGCGAAATATCCGGGCATCGAGATCGACGCCTGGTACATCGACATCATGACCGCCAAGCTGTTGGACAAGGCCCGGCGGAGCGATTTCCAGGTGATGGTCATGCCCAACATGTGGGGCGATATTCTCACCGACGAGGCGGCGCAGATCCAGGGCGGCGTCGGCACCGCGGGCAGCGCCAACATCGGCAAGCAGCACGCGATGTTCGAGGCGATCCACGGCAGCGCGCCGCGCATGGTGACCGAGGGGCGCGCGAACTACGCCGATCCGAGCTCGATGATCCGCGCGGGCGCGATGCTGATCGAGCACATCGGCTTCCCCGAGATCGCGCGCAAGCTCGAAAAGGCGATGGACGTCTGCAGCCAGTACGAGAAGAAGGTCGTCCTCACGGGCCGGCCGAACGGCGCCACCGCCAAGCAGCTCGGCGACTACATCCTCGACACCGTGGCCGATCCCGAGCTGGAGAGCCGCTGGGACGCCTACGTGCAAAAGAAATAATTATTCGGGTTTGTTGGGTTCATTGGGTTAACTCAAAAAACCCAATCAACTCAATCAACGCAAAAAACCATAGGTTGAATCATGGCACGAAACAAAATCGCTTTGATTGGCGCGGGCAACATCGGCGGGACGATGGCGCATCTCTGCGCCCTGAAGGGGCTCGGCGACGTCGTGCTCTACGACGTGATCGACGGGCTGCCGCAGGGGAAGGCGCTCGACCTTTTGCAGTCGGCGCCG
>DASWFA010000381.1:0-3146 GCA_036394475.1 Binatia bacterium | reverse complement strand
ACCCGCCGGTTTATACTGCTACAATTCCGCCATGACGGCGGAGCCCGACGGCCGGTTCTCGATCGCGCGCGTGACCCGCGCGTGGTACGTCGCGTGCGCCTCCGGCGAGCTCGGCGCGCGCCCGCTGGCCCGGACGGTCCTCGGAACGCCGCTTGTGGTGTTCCGCGGGCCGGAGGGAAAACCGGCGGCGCTGCTCGACCGCTGCGCGCACCGCAACGCGCCGCTCTCGCTGGGCCGCCGTCTCGACGGCCGGCTTCAATGCGCCTACCACGGCTGGGAATACGACGCGGCGGGAATCTGCGTCCAAGTGCCCGGTCTCGTCGGCGCGGCCGAGAAGAGCCCGCGCGCGGTGCCGCGCTTTCCCACCCGCGAAGAGGACGGCTTCGTGTGGGTCTATGCGACCCCGGACGCGGACCCGGCGACGGGGCCGTATCGGATCCCCGAGCCCGGTCCGGGTTATACGGAAGCGCGCCGCATGGTGGAAGTCGAGAGCACGCTCCACGCCGCGCTCGAAAACGCGCTCGACGTGCCGCACACCGCTTTCCTCCATAAGGGCCTTTTTCGCGGCGCCGGCCGCGTCCATCGCATCAAAGTGCGCGTCGCGCGGTCGGCCGATCGGGTGGAGGCCGAATACATCGGCGAGCCGCGCCCCGAGGGGCTGGCCGGGAGGCTCCTCTCGCCCTCGGGCGGCGTCGTGGAGCACTTCGACCGCTTTATCCTCCCCTCGACCGCCCAGGTCGAGTACCGCCTCGGCCGCGAAAACCATTTTTTGATCACGACCATCGCGACGCCGGTCGAGGACTTCCGCACGCGGCTCTACGCGGTCATCCATTTCCGCACGCGCTTTCCCGGCCGTCTCGTGCGCTTGTTGATCGAGCCGGTGGCGCGGAGGATATTCAGCCAGGACGCGGCGATATTGAAGCGCCAGGCCGACAGCGTGCGCCGCTTCGGCGGCGAGCATTACACCTCGACCGAGGTGGACGTCTTGGGCCTCCAGATCCAGCAGCTCTTGAAGCGCGCCGCGGCGGGCGAAGTTTCAGTGGAGGAATGGCAGCGGGAGTTCGAGATGGAGGTGTGAATGGCGACAATTCTTTCGTCCCGTCATCTGAGCGTCCACATCGACTGCCCTCCCGGCAAAGTCTACGAGTTCGTCTCCGACCCCGAGAATCTCCCCCGATGGGCGGCGGGACTTTGTAAATCTATCAGAAAATCAGACGGCGATTGGATCGTCGAAACGGTCCAGGGACAGATGAAGATCCGGTTTGCGTCAAAGAACGATTTTGGAGTATTGGACCATTACGTGACGATCGGGCCGGGCGTCGAGATCCACGTCCCGCTGCGCGTATTGCCCAACGGCGCCGGCAGCGAAGTGATCTTTACGCTGTTCCGCTCGCCTGATATGTCGGACGAGAAATTCACCGAGGATACCGGATTGGTCGAGCGGGATTTGAAAGCGTTAAAAAAAGCGCTGGAAAGCTGAACTGTTACGGAGGAAATATGTCGCACAAATTCATTTTGCCGGCGCTCGCCCTGATGTTGCTCTCTTCCCTCCCCGCCCCCGCCCAGGACACTCTCCCCGATGGCCCCGGCAAAAAGGCGGTCGAGAGCTACTGCGTGCAGTGCCACGACTTGGGCACGGTGACACGCGGGGGCTACGACCAGACGGGCTGGCGCAACAACGTCCACATGATGGTCAACGTCGGCTCCGGCCTGCCGCCCGGAGAGATCGAGATGCTGGTCGGCTATCTGGCGAAGAATTTTCCCGAGCGGCCGAAGCCCAAGGCGGTTTTGATTCCCGGGAGCGCGAAGGTCGCGATCCGGGAATGGGTCGTGCCGACGCCCGGCTCGCGGCCGCACGACCCGCGCGCGACCGCCGACGGCGCGATCTGGTACACCGGGCAGTTCGCCAACGTGCTCGGGCGGCTCGATCCCAAAACCGGCGCGCTCAAGCTCGTGACCGCGCCGACGCCGAAGTCGCGGCCCTACGGCATGGTGGTGAGCTCGAAGGGCGTGCCGTTTTTTGTGGAATTCGGCAGCAACAAGATCGCGCGCATCGACCCGGACACGATGGCGATCCGCGAATACGCTCTGCCGAGCGCGGAGAGCCGGCCGCGGCGCGTCGCGATCACGAGCGACGACGTTCTATGGTACTCGGATTACGCGCGCGGCTATCTGGGCCGCTTCGACCCGGCCACGGGCAAACACACCGAATGGGCCTCGCCCGGCGGGCCCAAGTCGCAGCCCTACGGGATAGCGGTGGTCAAGGACGTCGTCTGGTACAGCGAGGCGGGAGTGCAGCCGAACACCCTCGTGCGCTTCGACCCCGGGACGGAGAAGTTCCAGACCTGGGCGATCCCGTCGGGCGGCGGCGTCGTGCGCAACGTGGACGTCACGCGCGACGGCAACCTCGCGCTCGCGTTGAGCGGCGTGAACCGCGTGGCGCTGGTCGAGCTGAAGTAGGAAGAGGCGTTATTTCTTTTTGCGTTTTCTCCCCGGCACCTTGCCGCCCGCGCGCCGCGCCTCGGAAAGACCGATCGCGACCGCCTGCTTCCGGCTCGTCACTTTTTTCCCCGAGCGGCCGCTGCGGAGCGTGCCTTTTTTCCGCTCGCGCATCGCCCGCCTGACTTTCTGCTGCGCTTTCTTGCCGTACCTCGCCATGGTGAGTCCTCCTTCGGGTTTATTCACCGAACTATTCAATTGTCGCACCTATCCCGGCGTCTTTGAAGACGGCTCGGAGTTTTTTTGACGGATACACTTCCGCGCGGTTGACAAGCGCGCCGGGGCAAGGCAAGAATTCTCGGATTCGTCGAACGAAAATCGTGAACGGGATGAATTATTGGGAACAGGTACAGACGGCCGCCGGGATGGAGGGCGCTTTCCCCTGGGTCGTGCTGGGCATTCTCCTGGCGGCTTTCCTGCTTTTCAGCTTCGTGCCCGCCGAGCGCGCGCGCGTCCGGGCGTCGCTCTTCCTTTTCGGGTTTTCGCTTATCGGCCTGCTCGCCGCGGGCGGCTTTTTAGCCTTCGGCGCGACTCCGGAGCACTTCGGCTACCGCGCGGTGCGCTGGGCCGCGCTGTCGCTCTGCGGCATCGCCGTGGTCAACCTGGCGGGCGTCTTTCTGTTCGACGTGTGCCTGAACAGGCTCTAT
>DASWFA010000380.1:0-5267 GCA_036394475.1 Binatia bacterium | reverse complement strand
TGGCGTCGGCGTGCTGACGCAGATCGCCGGCGTCTTCTCGCTCTCCAGCACGCTCAGCGTTTTCTTGAAGCCCGTCACCGAGGACCTCGGCGTGTCGCGCGGCGCGTTCTCGCTCGTCCGCACCGGCGAGATTCTGGTCGGCGCGGCGCTCGCGCCGCTCATCGGGCCGCTCGTCGACCGCCACGGCGGCCGGATGCTGATCGTCGCCGGCGCGGTCGTCGCGAGCGCCGGCTATATGCTCCTCAGCCGGGTGCAGGAGTTCTGGCAGTTTTTTCTCCTGCGCTGCTCGCTCGTCGTCGTGGGCGACACGCTGATGGGCTCGCTCGTCATCATGACGATCATCTCGCGCTGGTTCGTGCGCAAGCGCGGCCGCGCCATCGCGATCGCCAACCTGGGCACGGGGATCGCCAAGGTCAGCATGCCGCTGTTCGCCGCGTCGCTTTTCGTCTGGGTCGGCTGGCGCGACGCGTGGGCGGTGTTCGGCGTCCTCGCCCTGGCGCTGGTCGTGTGGCCCGCCCTCGCCGTCGTCCGCAGCAGCCCGGAGGAGATGGGCCTCCATCCCGACGGCGCGCCGCTGGCGCCGGCGCCGGACAAGGCCGCCGCCCTTTCGCCCGCCCAGCGCCAGGCGCTCGCGGCCGACGTGCCCTGGACGCGGGGCGAAGCGCTCCGCACGCCGGCTTTCTGGCTGCTCGGGGTCACGTTCGGCATCGCCAACGTCGGCATCGCCGGCCTCAACCTCCACGTCTTCGCCTTCGCCACCGACGCCGGCTACACGCCGCTCACCGCGGCGACCATCATGAGCACGATCGCCCTCACCCAGCTCGGCTCGACGCTGTTCTGGGGGTTGCTCGCCGAGCGCATCGACATCCGGAAGGCCGCCACGGCGCAGTTTTTAATCCAGGCGGCGGGGATCACGCTCGCGATCACGTCGGCCACGCTGGGGCTGGTCTACGCGGGCTTTTTCGTCTACGGCATCGGCCTCGGCGGGAGCTTCGTGCTGAGGGAGGTCGTGTGGGCCAACTACTTCGGCCGGCTCTCGCTCGGCACCGTGCGCGGCATGGGGATTTTTCTGACCAATATTTTCGCCGCCAGCGGCGCGCCTTTTTTCGGCTTTCTCTTCGATCTGACCGGCGGCTACTCGCTCTCGTTCGGCCTGTTCGTCGCCGCCCTGCTGGCGTCGGCCGTCCTGATCATGCTGGTGGAGCCGCCGAAAAAACCGGCCGCCGCCCGGTGAATGGAAATCGCCGGCCTTTCAGCGGAGCCGCTTGAAGAAGCCCTCGCGCCCGAGCTCGTCGAGCGCGCTCTCGTCGATCATGCGCCCGACCTCGCGCGCGGGTCGCGCGCCGCCCGCACGGCCGGCCGCCCACTCGGCCGCGAGAGCGAGGCCCGCGCGGCCGACCCGCGGCGGATAGGAAAAATGCGGCGCGTAATAGTGGTACAGCCCGGCCGCGACGATCGGCTCCTCCTCGCCGCCCATGATTTTGAGATAGACGCCGGCCGCTTTTTTCCCGTCGGTCTTGAGGACGTGGACCGCCTCGGCGAACGCCTCGAGCGCGCGCTTGACGACGGCGCGGTTTTTTTCCAAAAACGGCCGCCGCGCGGCGATCACGTCGAGCGGCACGGCGGGATTGAGCTCGCCCAGGTTCGCCAGGACCGGAAAGTTCGATTTTCCCGCGGTGAACGTGTCCGGCGGCGCCAGGACCGCCGCGTCGAGCGCCCGGGTCGACAGGCCGATGAGCCGGTTGACCCCGCCCTGGATGGGAACCAGCGTGACCGTCTCCGCCGGGACGCTCCATTCTTTCAGAGCGAGCCGCACGGCGAGCTCGGTCGCGCCGCCGGGCGCGGCGATGCCGATTTTTTTTCCGGCGAGATCCGCCGGCGACCGGATCGCGTGCTGCGTCACGATGCTCCAGGGAAACCGGTTGAAGGCCCCGGCGACGAGCGCGAGATCGGCGCCGCCCCCGGCGCCCCGGAGAAAAGCCGCGACCGGCGCCAGCGCGCCGCCGTGGTAGAGCTGGACCGAGCCGTCGAGCAGCGCCGCGACGCGCTTGTCCGCGTCGGGAATCGAGACGAGCACGGCGTTGAGCCGGTATTTTTTCCACAGCCCCAGCTCGCCGGCGGCCCGGAGCGGCGCGCCGTAAGTCGCGGCGCCGCCGTGCGCGATGACGATCCGGTCTTGAGCAAGCTGTTGGGCAAAGACATGCGCCGGGAGAAAGAGACAGAGAAGGATCCGGAGCGATCTCATTTTTTTATCTAGACGCATCGCCAGGCCGCCAAACGCTGTCGGAGTCCCGCCGCGCGCCGTTCTAAAAAATAGTTTCAGGCTCCCGGTCTTAAAGCTTCCGGTCAAGCGGGAGGCCCGGTTTGAAAACTCCGCTTATCCGTCATCCGAACAACCTGAAACTCGAAACTTGAAACGATTTTATTTGAACAGGTCCCGCACCGCGTCGCCGATCCCGCCGGCGGCCTTGCCGACGCCCTCCACGCCCTTCTGCCCCAGCGACCCGACGCCCTCGCCCAGGCCCTTGATGCTGAAGCCCAGCTGCCCGGCCATGCCCGCGGCGATGCGCGTCGAGAGCGCTTCGTTGAGCGAGAAATTGGGATGGCTGACGTCGCCCTTCAAAGTGAAGTCCACGTCGATCGCGCCGTTATGGCCCTTGAGGGAATTGACCACGGCGTCCCGCGGCATGCCCATGAAGGTGCCCGCGAAGCCGCCCGACTTCGCGAGCTGCAAGTCGCGGATGACGAGCTTCCCCTTGCCGTCGAGCCGGTTGTCCCTGACCTCGGACTCGAGGTTCAGATCCAGGGCGCCGCGCTCGACGCGCACGTCGCCTTTTTTCGCCAGATACGGCTGCAGGATAATGAGATCGACGCCTTCGAGAATAAAATGCGACGACGAGTCCCTGCCGGTCTGGGCGATCCAGCCGGAGATCTTCGCCTTCCCGTCGCGCTGCTTTCCCTTGACGACCGCCTCGAGCTCGAAGGCGGCCTTGTCCTTCAGCGCGGGCGCGACGATGTCTTTCACGGTCGCCTCGATGCGCTCGAGCCGCGTCTTGACCGGCTGGCGGCCGAGCGTGGCGTCGAAAATTTCCATCGCGCCGTCGTGCACGGCGATCCTGCCGATCGTGACGCTGCGCCTGGGCGGCTCTCCGGCGCGCTCTTTCGCCCGCTCGGCGCCCGGATGGAGCAGCGTCGGCACGAGCGCGAGCTTGCCCGGCGTCCGGTAGGCGGACAGATAGGGCCTTTCGATCTCGATCGAGGCGATTTTTATGTTGTCGCTGAAGAGGCTTTTCAGGCTCGGGACGATCGTCACGCGCTCGGCTTCGAGCGTTTTCGCCGCCGGCCAGTCCTTGGGGCCCTTGATCACGAGCCCGGCGAGCTCGATCGAGCTCCAGCCGACCTTGAGCGCGCCGAGCTCGCTGCCGGGGCCGAGCGCCGCCACGACCTTGTCCTTGAGCATGCGGACCGCAAAGTGAAAAGCGACGGCGGACCCGGCCACGACGACGAGAATAACCGCCGCGACCACGATGGCGATGCGCTTCATGACGTCCTCATTTATAGAGCTCGGCGATCCAGCCCGCCCGGGCGAGCTTTTCCAGCGGCGCGTGGTCCCGGTAGAGATCGAGATTTAAAAACTCCCTGGCGACGGCGCGCCGGCGCGCCAGCTCCCGCAGCACGACTTCCACCCCCTTGTCGGGGACGTACGGCGCGGGCTTGAACAGCGGCGCGTAGACTTCGATGGTTTTTCTGGCCACGACCGCGTCGGTCTCGCGCTGCCATTTTTTGAGGACGCGCTCGGTAAAGGCGGCGTCCTTCTTGATGACCCGGATCGCCTCCAGGTAGGCCTTGAGAAAGCGCTCGACCATGGCGGCGTTGTTCTTCACCAGCGCGCGGCTGCTCGCGACGCACGACGGCGGATAGACGAAATCCCCCTTGGAGAGATCGGCCAGGACGGGCCAGCCCATCTGCAGGAACGGATAGGCGTTGTGAAACGTCAGCGCGGCCGCCGCGATCTGCCCGCCCATCATCGCCGCGGCGATCTCGCCGCCGGCGCCGAGCTGGAGGATCGCCATGTCCTTCTCGTCGAGGCCGACCTGGCCGAGCGCGCTGCGCAGGTAGAAGTGCGTGGTCGAGCCCAGGCGCGTGACCGCGGCGCTCTTGCCCTTCAAATCGGCGGCGCTTTTGATCTCCGGCCGCGCCACCAGATAGACCGCGTCCTGGTCCACCGGGCAGGCGAGCATGACCACGTCGCCGCCCTCGATGCGCGCGGCCACGACCGACTCGGCCCCGGCGCCGGAGAACTGCACGCTGCCGCTCATGATCGTCGTCGTGATGAGCGCGCCGCCGCGGACGTGGATCACCTCGGCGTCGAAGCCGTACTTTTTAAACAGCCCGGCGTCGCGCGCGACCACCACCGGCAGGTGCGCGACGGAGGCGGTCACGCCGTAGCGGATGCGCGTCGGCTCCTCGGCGCGCCCCGGCGCGCCGAGGCCGAAGGCGAGCGCCGCCAGCGCGGCGATCTGGACGCGGCGGCGAGGCATCTATTTGTATTTGCTCTCGACGCGGTCCGAGTCGTACGGCACGTAGCGGTTCGCTCCCGGACTCCGGAGCGCGGGCTCCTCGCCCTCGTCGAACAGCGCGACCGCCCCCTCGCCCGCCCGCTCGCCGACGAGCCCCGGCGCGTGCGCCTCGGCCACGACCGCCGGCTTGTCCGAGCGGTTCCAGGCCCAGTGGATTTTATTGGCGGGCACCCGCTGGAAGTCGCCCTGCTTGCAGCGATAGCCCTCTTCTTCGACGAAGAACCAGATCTCGCCCTCGAGCACGTAGTTGATCTGCTCCGACTCGTGCCGGTGCGGCCGCGTGTGGTAGCCCGGGCCGCGGGTCGCCACCATCAGGCTGCACTCGTTGCCGTAGCCTTTGTGCGAGAGCATCGAGCCCTCGCCTTCGCTGCCGGAGCGGGTGGCTTTCCGGTCCGGCACGTTTTCTTTTTTTATGTGAAGCGCCATGTCGGCCTCCCTTCTTCGGCCCAGGGATAGCACCCGGCCGGCGAAACTGTCAACGAAGCCCGTCTTGCAAGCCGGGGCGGCTGTTTATAAGCTGGAGGCCGTCGTCACGCCCATGCAGTATCGCTATCTCGGTCAGGACAGGCTCAAAGTCTCCGCCGTCGGCTACGGCTGCCCCACCTTCGCCGGCCGCCTCGGCGGCGAGGAGGAAAAGCAGGCGATCGCGGTGATCCACCGCGCCCTCGATCTGGGCCTCGACTTCAT
>DASWFA010000379.1:0-1766 GCA_036394475.1 Binatia bacterium | reverse complement strand
AGCCGGGTCAACCCCGGCTGGAACAGGCCCACGCCGACGAAGATCAAAATCGACGCGCTCGTGAGCGACTTTAGCGGCACGAACAGGAGCGACACGCCCCAGAGAAAGACGATGTTGATCAACAGGCTGCTGATCACGCCGGTCGCAGGGTTGGAGTAGCGCAGCGCCTTCTTCGTGAACAGGTTGTGCAGCGCGAACAAAAACGCGTTGCCCAGGGCGAAAAATTCCGCGGACATCAAGGCCGTTGTTCCATGTTTGGGAAAAAAGGGCAAACCAGGGGAAGCTAAAGCGCCGCATTGCAAACCGCCCGGCCTTCTGTAAGTTTGAGAGGCCATGAAGACCGCGGTCATCTCGATCAAGGATTTGAAAGAAGAGGCGATGCCGGCTCTGAGGCAGGCGCTCGGCGCGGTGCCGGGCGTCGCGAGCGTCGATTTCAGCCTGGAGCGCAGCGTCGCCGTGGTCGAGTTCGACGGCGCGCAGTCGAAGATCGACGATCTCATGCGCGCCGTTTTAAAAGCCGGATATCAGGTCTTCTAGGCTCGGTTGCGGGTCAAGAAGCAAGCCTAACGAGGCGCCACCCGCGGTAAAACGCGGGTGCCCGCCGAGGCCGACCGCGGCGTACTCTTTTTGTACGCCGCAGGGAGCGCGATGGGCGATGAAACGAAGTTGGGCCGAGCTTATTGGCCCGCAACCGTCATGCGGGAGATTTTGAGCGTCGGCGAGGCGATTCTGCCCCTGAGCTCCAGGTCGTTGCCGATCATCTCGATATTGCCGTACATCTCTTTCAAGTTGCCGGCGATCGTGACCTCTTCGACCGGGTAGGCGAGCTTGCCTTTCTCGATCCAGATGCCGGCGGCGCCGCGCGAATAGTCGCCGGTCACGAGGTTGACGCCGAAGCCGATCAGCTCGGTGACGTAAAAGCCGTCCTCCACCGAGGCGACGATATCTTCGGGAGTGTGCGCGCCCGCGACGAGGAAAAAATTCGTCGGGCCGACGCCGGGCGCGTCGCCCACGCCCCGGCTGGCGTTGCCGGTGGACGGGAGGCCCAGCTTCCGGCCGCTGTAGGTGTCGAGGAGATAACTCTTCAATACGCCGCGCTCGACGATGGTGTTGCTTCGCGTCGGCAGCCCCTCGCCGTCGAACGGCCGCGACCCGAGTGCGCCTGGGATCGTCCCGTCGTCCACGACCGTGACGACGTCCGAGGCGATCTTCTCGCCCAGTTTTCCCATCAGGAACGACGCGCCCTTGTACAGCGCGTAGCCCGATATGGCCGAGGAGAGCTGGCGCAGCAGCGTCGCCGCGATCTCCGGGTCGAAGACGACCGGGCACTCGCAGGTCTTGACCTTGCGCGCGCCGAGCCTTCGGACGGCGCGCTCCGCCGCGCGGCGGCCCACTTTTTCCGGCGCTTCGAGCCGGTTGAGCTTCCGCTGCGAGGAGTACCAGAAGTCGCGCTGCATCGAGCCGTTGGAGGCCGCCACCGGGACCACCGACAGGCCGTACGTCGAGCCGCGGTATTCGCCGGCGAAGCCGTGGCTGTTGGCGTAGAGGACGCGGCCGATATGGGAGGAGAACTCGCTGCCTTCCGAGTTGGTGATGCGCGCGTCGAAGCCGAGCGCCGCCTTCTCGGCCGCGAGCGCGATGCGGGTTTTTTCTTCCACCGGCAGCGACCGGCCGCTCTCGTCGAGCAGGTCCAGGTCTTTGAGATCGCGCGCGAGGTCCTCGGGGGCGGGCAGCCCGCTGAACGGGTCCTGCGCGGTGGCGCGCGC
>DASWFA010000378.1:0-3936 GCA_036394475.1 Binatia bacterium | reverse complement strand
GCCGGTTCTTCAGGAAGATCGGCTTGATCACCATCATGTCGTAGGTGTGCGAGCCGGCGACGTAGGGGTCGTTGAAAAAGATCTGGTCGCCGTCGTGAAAGCCGGGCGAGCCGCCGAAGCTCTGGATCAGGCTCTTGATCGCGTCGGAGGTCGCGGCGGCGAATCTTAAATGGCCCGAGCAGGCGAGCACCATGTCGCCTTTTTCGTTGTAGAACGAGCTCATGCACTCGCCGCCCTGGGAGACGATCGGCGAGGCGGTCACGCGCTGGAGCGTCATGCGCCCCTCTTCCCCGATCGCCCACAGGCGGTGGAAGAACATCTCGAAGCGGACCGGATCGATCTTCTCTTTCTTACTTTTCATCCGTCGCTCTCTATCCTCAATCCAACATTCAAAATTAAAAATTAATTTAGCCGACTTCCATCACGAGATTGAGGTACTCGTCGATCGTCACCTGAAACCCCGGCGGCACCAGCGTGGTCGTGAACGGCAGCTCGATCACCGCCGGCCCCCTGACGCGCGCGCCGGGACCGAGGAGCGAATAGTCGTAAACGTCGGTGTCGACGAGCTTCCGCTCGGGGCGGGTGAAGAAAATCTTCCGCTTGCCTTTTTTGGCGGCGGCGGCGCGGCTCGTCCTGCCGCCGAGCGCTTTCAGGCGCGGCTTGGCGACGCGCCCGACGGCGTCGACGCGCATCGCGCTCAACTCGACGCCGGCCTTGGTGTAGCCGGCGCCCGCGCCGTAAAGCTCCTCGTATTTTTTCTCGAACATTTTGAGCAAGTTGAGGACGCGCTCCGCCGTCAGCCGGTCCCAGGCGACCGGCAGCTCGACGCCCGCGGTCTGGCGCCGGTAGCGGATCGTGAAGAAGCGGCGGAACTCCGTCTCGCCGGCGGAAAATCCCTCCGCCGACATGATCTCGCGCATCTCCGTCTCGACCGCCGCGAGCCGTTTGTTAATGACCGCGGGCTCCGCCGGGAGAATGTACTGGCAGGTGAGCACGCGCGTGCGGATGACGTCCGCCGCCGCCGCGCCGAACGCCGAGAAGACGGGGGAGGTGGCGAAGATATAGATTTGCTTGACGCCCAGGTCGGCGGCGAAGCCGGCGGCGTGCACGGGGCCGGCGCCGCCGAAGGCATAGATCACGAACTCCTCGGGCAGATAGCCGGTGCGCACCACCTGGCGCCGGATCAGATCGGCCATCTTGCTGTTGACGATGTCGTAGACGCCGGCCGCGGCCTCATGGACTTTCAACTTGAGCGGCCGGGCGATCTTCTCCTCGACTGCGCGCGCCGCCTTCTCTTGGTTCAAAACTTTCCTGCCGCCGAGAAAATAGTCCGGGTCGATGATGCCGAGAACGAGATCGGCGTCGGTGACCGTGACTTCCGCGCCGCCGCCGTCGTAGCAGACCGGGCCGGGGCTCGCCCCGGCGCTCTTCGGCCCGACGAGCAGCCGGCCGGTGTCGGGGTCGACGCGCGCGATGGTGCCGCCGCCGGCGCCGATCGACTCGATGTCGATGATCGGCTGGAGCATGCGGAAGCGCTCGACGATCGGCTCGGGCGCATAGCGCCAGTAACCCTCGGTGATAAGGCCGACGTCGAAGCTCGTGCCGCCCATGTCCGTCGTGATGACGTTCTTGTGCTTCAACAGGCCGGCGACGTGCGCCGCGGCGATCATGCCGCCGGCCGGGCCGGACTGTAGATTGGCGATGGCGGAGACCTGCTCGCGGTGCGCCACGCCGCCGTTGCCCTGCATGACGAGCAGCGGCTCCCGCAGGCCGCCGGCTCTCAATTTATTTTCCAGCCCCTTGAGATAGCGCTCGACCGTCGGGCCGAGATAGCTGTTGAGGATCGCCGTGTTGGCGCGCGCGTACTCGCCCGCGACCTGCGACAGCGCGCTCGCGAACGACCAGTAGACCTTGCGCGACGGGTCGGCCTCGAGAGCGAGGCTCCGGATCTCTTCCTCGTGCTTCGGGTTGGCCCAGGCGTGGAGCAGGCTGACGGCGATCGCCTCGACCTTTTCCTCCTTGATCAGCCGGCGGATCGCCGCCATCACGTCCTCGCGGTCGAGCGGCACGACCACCTCGCCGCGATAGTCGATGCGCTCGGCGACGCCCGCGACGAGCTCGCGCGGCACCAGCGGCTCGGGCTTGGTCACCCAGGTGACGTGGCGGATCTCCTCCTCCGGCAGGCCGTCGACGCGCCCGATCGCGCGCATGATCTCCGTCGTATCCTCGAATCCCTTGGTGGTGATGAAGCCGACCTTGACGCCGCTGTGGGTGATGAGCGCGTTGGTGGCGACCGTGCTGCCGTGCTTGAAGAGGGAGGTGCGGCCGAGGAGCTCCCGCCTGTCGATCCCGACGGTCTTCGCCGCTTCGGTGAGCGCGTCCATCACGCCGCGGGAAAAATCGTCCGGCGTCGTCGAGGCCTTCGCCGTCCAGACCCGGCCCGCCGCGCCCATCACGACGATGTCGGTGAAGGTCCCGCCGGTGTCCACGCCGATGATGTATTCTTCCCGCGCCGACCGCGTTGCCATGGATTTATTTTTCTCCGTGCCGCTTCAACGAGACATATGAAAGGGGAGAGGGGAAGTCAAGTCCGGGAAGCCTAATCAGGGGTGGTTAACGCCGAACACTATTTATCGTCGTAATAGAAATACAAATACATGAGTCCCAGCAGTAAACAAAATAATCCTGACAGAAAAGGCGGAGGATGAACGCGCTTCCATACGAGCAAACCGGAGAAGCCGTATAGGCTAAGAAAGAATGCGAACAAGGCCCAAAACAGGTACCGTGCTTTCGGGTTATGCTTCATCCGAGCGAACAACCCGCCACTGGAACATCTCCCTGAAATCATCGAAGCATTTGCCGCAAATCCAATGATACTCGTCGAGGGTACAATACCCTTCGTGCAGAACGTCGGGGTAGTTCTCGATTATGAACTTCTCCCAGCAGAAGCTGCAATGATCGTGATCCCAGTCCGGATTCTTTGGGTATCGACGATAGGTGCGCCACTGTAACGCGACTCCTTTTAGGTAGGTTTCTTGATTTAGGATTCGCCAGTCTGAAGGATCGACCATCGCTCTGTTCACCCCTAGTGAATTTCCAGCGACACGATCGGCCCGTCACCTTTTTTCACGCCCAGGCGAATCGGCCGGGGCGGGCCTTTCCGGGGAACTGTGACTTCGACCCAAAGCTCCTCGCCTTGCGCACGGCGCGATGGATCGGCAATATGCTCGGGGATGAAAAACGCCACGGGTTGATTCAAAACGGCCAGTTTTTCTCCGCGGCGGTCGATAAAGCGCACGTACAGATCGGAAGAGTCGTAAAGGATTCTCCCGGGAATGGGTTCGGCGATCAGCCGATTGCCTTCGACGCGCAGGGCGACCGCCTTCAGGACCAGCATGCCCCGCGGTTTCGTTTCCTGAATCCCGGGCGCCTCCACGACCAGCTGCAGGCTCACGTAGCGGCCGCGTATCGGCAGATTGGGGTCGTAAGGCGCGGTCAGCGCCCACACGCGCGGCCGGGTCGCGCGGTCGTAGAGCATCTTGGCGCCGAGCGACGCCACCAAACCTACCTGCACCACGGCGATGACCAGGCCTTTGATCCATGCGTTCATGCCGCTTGCTCCAGCCGCGCGACCAGGCGGCGGCGCATCGTCTCCAGCAACCATCCGCCCAGCAGAAACAACGCGCCCAGCCCGATGAGGCTCGCGGAGCGGCCGAGCTTGTCCATGACGTTCGAGAAATAAAAAAACAGCACCGTCAGGGCAAATCCGGCGACGCCGATGTTGATCCATGCTTTGCGGGCTTCTCTCACACCCCATGCGACGAGCCCGACCGCTCCGACCGCCCACGCCGCGTACATGCCCAGATCGGCATCGGGTCGAGAAGTTTGCCCGGTCATTCCCAAGGTGATAACCCAGAGAGAGGCGATGACGTTGAT
>DASWFA010000377.1:0-6618 GCA_036394475.1 Binatia bacterium | reverse complement strand
GCTTCGGTGTCGCCCCGCGCGATGGCGCTGACGACCGAGGGCCTGCCGGTCAGGTGCGCCACGTCGCCCGTGAACTCGCCCGGCCCCAGGACGGCGATCGTCTTCGGGGTCTCTCCCGAATCGTCGACGATCTCGACCGCGCCGGATTTGACGACGTAAAAGTTGAAGTTGCGGTCGCCGGTTTTAAACAGAGCTTCCCGGTCGCGGTAGCGCTTCAACGTCGCACCGGCGCAGCTGCTGAGCGCCGTCATCTGGGCGTCGGTGAGCTTGGGAAACGCGGCCGTGTGTAGATCGTTCTCGGGCATATTCTCCCTTCCGTCCCTTCAGACCTCTCTCTCGTCTTCGCGGCCGGCGGCTCCGCGAGTCGCCGCGCGGATCATGGAAGCACGCGGGTCGATCATGCCGCGGTCCGCGCCTTCGACCGGCGCGCCGCCGGCCGGGCCTTCCCCCCCGTCCCGGCGAGCGGCACCTCGACGGCGACGTCGAACTTCGAATAATACTTCGCGACCTCATCCGCGCCGTATTTGACGCGGAACTTTTCCACCACGTCGCGCACCCGCCCGGGGTCGGTGATCGGCTTCGGGCGCGCGTTCCACCGGGTCCCCCCCGCCGACAAGGTCATCGACGGATGCGCCACAATGTTTTTGTACCAGGCGCTGTCCGATCCCTTGACGGGAAGAAGGTAGAGGGTGTCGCCCTCGGCCACGAACCACACCGGATGGGAGATCTTCCGCCCCGAGCGCCGGCCGGTAACGGTGATTTCGATCTCTTCGGCGTTTTCCAGCGCCTTTTTGAATGCCGCGGCGGTCATAAAAAATACTCCCTCGGTGGTTCGATTCACTTGCTCCGCTTAACCAGGACCGAACACGGCGCCCGCTCCACCACCTCTTGAGCGGTGCCGCCCACGAGGGCGTCCTCGAGCGACGTTGCGCCTTTCGATCCCAGGACGACGAGATCGGCTTTCCACTCACCCGCCCGCTCGACGATCTCGTCGAAAGCGCGGCCGGTAATCACTTCGCTCTCGAACGCAAGACCCTTGAGCGCGGGCCTCGCGTCCTCGATGAGCCGCGCCATCGCGGCGTTGGCCTTTTCGACGATGTCGAGCACCGCCTCGCCCAGTCCTCCTGCGGGAAGCAGATGCGGCGCCGCCGGCGCCGCTTCGATGACGTGGAAGACGAGGAGCGCGGCGGAATGAAGCCGCGCGATCTCGACCGCGACGAAGAACGCCTTGACCGACTCGCGCGAGAAGTCGACGGCCGCGAGAATCCGCTTGAACGCCATGGCCGATCAGGCCCCGGGCAGCTGGCGATCCGTCTGCTCGGGCGGAATGCGGGCGAAGGTGACCAGCGTCTTCCTCCCGTCCGTGTCCTCTACCTCCACCGCCTCGTCGCCCGGCTCCTCGGGCCGCTTGAACCAGATGCGCGCGGGGTTCTGGATGATCCGGGTCGCGCGGTCCTCGGGCTTGTTGCCGACGATGATCTCGACGCTCTTCTCGACCGGCTTGGCCTCGGCGCTGATCCCCACGAGCGGCAGCCGGGCCGCCTCCTCCTGATCGCCCAAATCCAGGCCCAGCACCTCGACCCTGACGATCCAACCCTGATGCTGCTTGCTGAACTGGTCGAAAAACCGGGTCCACTCTTCGCGCGGAATCTCTCTTGAAAGCATGCGCACCTCCCTTGTCGAATTTGTCATCCGGATTAAAATCTTAAAAACGCGCCGACGCCCCCGACCGGGCGGAGACGCTCGGCCGCTTCGCCTTCTACCTCTTCGACCTTGCCGTCGCTCTCCAGGACGGACTCGACCATCGGCTCGAGCAGATTGTCCACCGGCCTCACGGCGCCGCCGCAGTAGTCGCAAGCCCCGCCGGCGCGGTCGAGCAACAGGCCGCAGTTGGTGCACCGCCCGCCGGGGCCGCCAAAACCCTCGGCGTAGACCAGCTGCCAGATGCGCCGCTCCGCGAGCGCGCGCAGCGTGCGCTTGAGGCCGTGCGCGACCGGGTGGTGGCCGTCGGCGGCGATCAGCTCGTCGACGATCTGTTTTTCCGCCTGCCGCTCCACTTCGCGCTCGACTCGAAGCGTCGCCTCGAGGACCTCGCCGGGGCTCGATTCCACGGGCAGCGCGAGCCGCGCGGCGACGCGGGCGCGGGCGCGCTTGGACAAAAGGCCGCGCAGCTCGCTCGCGGCTTCGACCGGACCGGCCAGCAGCAGCCGGTCCAGCGCGTGGCTGCCGATGATCTTCTCAACCGTGGACGCGACGCGCTTGAGATGGCGGTGGACGTGCATCTCGGCTTTATCCTGGAACTGCCGCTCCGAAAGCATGTGGTCCGTGCCGGTGTTTTTGACACGCGCGACTTCGGCGGGCGCGAGCTCCTCCAGCGGATCGTAACGCTCCTCGATCTCGCCGATGAAAACGGTGAACAGCCGGGCGCGCGCCTTATCGACGAGGACGACGCCGTAGCGCTCGTACTCGTCGAGTATCTTGATGAGCGGCGCCAGATAGGGCGTTTCGTCCCAGCGCGCCTGGTCCTGCACGGGCACCTGGAGCGCGCGCTCCCAGAAAAAACGGGCCGAATCGTCGGCGAAGCAGGTCCACCCTTTCCCCCTGGGTTCGAGATCGGCGACGAAGCGCCGCACGCGCTCGGCGTCGCCGGCAAAATGGGCCGCCCGTTTTTCGTCCAGGCCCGCCGCGATCGACCGGAGCATGTCGCTGAGCCTGGTCTCGAACCGGCGCTCGAGGTTGGCCGCTTTGCTTTGATCGATGTCGAGGTAAACGCTGAGGACCGGGCTGTCCGGCGCGCCTTTGCGTTCGAGAAGGGCCGTGACGTCGTCCTGGGTGATCATTGGATAAAGCTCCCCCCGCATCGCTCCCGCCTTACCGCATCGCCTGCTCGATCCGGCGCGCGATTTCCGCCTTGGGCTGGGCGCCGACGATCCGTTCGATCTCCCGGCCGCCCCTGAGCACCAGCAGAGTCGGAATGCTGCGCGCTTGAAAGCGCGCGGCCGTCGCCGGGTTTTCGTCCACGTTCAATTTCGCCACCCGCACGCGACCCGCCATTTCCGCGGCCAGCTCTTCCAGGATCGGCGCGACCATGCGGCACGGTCCGCACCACGGCGCCCACAGATCGAGGAGCACCGGCAGCGGCGAGCGCTCGACCTCGGCCGCGAAGGTGGCATCGGTCACTGTCACCGGTTTGCCGGTCGCCCGCCGGTTATCCACCCGCCTGTTGTCTATGGCGAGCGCCGTTTTGCACCGCCCGCATACGGGCCTCAGCCCGCGGGCGATTTTTTCCGCCGGCACCCGGTTGCTGGCGCCGCAAGCCGTGCAGCGAATCAACTGCGTATCGGCCGCGTCGTTAGCGATGGTCGTGCCTTCTCTCTGTCTCCGGGCCCGGCCTCGGACCCGCTTCGTTCTCCAGCGGCAGGACGATTTGCCCGGCGGCCGGGTTGAACTCGCAGCCGGACTCCAGGAGCCTCTGCCGGAGGTAGTGCGCCGCCTCTTCGACGATGCGCTCGGATTCGCGCTCGGACCGGCGCAGCGCCTTGGCCAGGCTCGCGCCGGAAAGCCCCACGACGTAGCGCAGCCGGAGCGCCTCCCGCCAGTCACGCGGCAGCGCGGCGAGCGCCTTGCGGAAACACTCTCGGAGCTCCAGGGCCTCGGCCGCCTGCTCCGGCGTCGGCACTCTCAGATCGGGGAGAACGTCCTCGGCCTTCAAGTCTTCGTCGGGCTGATAAAAGTAGAGAATCCCTTCGCCCAGGTCCCGCACTTCCTCCTCGGGCGGGGTCTCGGGAACGTCCTCCTCGACGTGCACGGCGCGCTCGCGCTCGGGCCGCAAGCGCCGGATTTCATTTTCGATTTGCCGCGCGGCCAATCGCTTGAGCCGGTCCGCGAGATCATCGCCCGGCGGCTGTTTGGCGTATTCGCGGTAAGCGCGGATCAGCGCCGCGTCCACCACGTCCTCCACCGCGAGCTCGCCCGGCGCCAGGTCGCCCAGCGACTCCCGATAACTGAGCTGGCGCCGGACGAAAGCGTAAAGCTCTTTCAAATGGCGGCCGGCGGCCGACAAGAACGCTTCCCGGTTGCCGTGTTCTTCGGACGGGGCGGTCATTTGATGATTCTCCTGAGCTCCTCGCGCCGGGCGCGCCGCTTCCAGACCGACTCGCCCCGCAAGATGGATTTATGCGCTTCGAGCTGCCGCTCGATCTCGGCGAACGCCTCCCGGATCGTTTCCACCGGGTCGTGCCGCTCCACTTTCGCCGCCAGCGTCTTTTCCGGCGCCCCGAGCGTGAGCGAAGCGTGATAGAGCGTCCGCGCCGGGTTCCGCTCGACCATCAATCTCAAGAAAACCCCGTCCGGCGGGAAGCGCTTGGCTTTTCTCTCGAGCTTGCCCACCAGACGCCCGATCAATTTCACCAGTCCCGCTTCCGGCTGGAAGTTTTTAAATTCAATCCCGCGTTTCATGCCGTCTTCTTTTTTTTCATCAAACCGGGCGGTGCGCCGGGCGCGCGGCCTGCACGCCTCCGGAACGCTCCCAGGAGCGGAGACGGAAGCCGAGCGCGACCAGCAAGGCGCCGAACACCAGCGCATAAGCGCCGATAAAGATCACCACCGCCAGCGCGCCGGGGCCGGGAAACAGCGCCAAAAGCGCGCCGAGCGCGATCGAGGCGATGCCGCTCAGAACGAGCAGCCATTCGTGCTCGATCACCTTCCGCAGGCGAACGGCGGCGGCGATCTCCAGAGCGCCGGTCACCAGCGCCCAGGCGGCGATCACGTAAAGCAGCGCCAGAGCCGTGATGCCGGGCCAGACGAACGTCACTACGCCGGCGACCACCCCGACGATTCCTTCGAGGAGCAGCACCCACCAGCCCTCGTTCGTCGTCCGGTTGCGCAGCGCGCTCACGAGGGCGAGAACTCCGTCGACCAGGGCGTAGGCGCCGAAGAGCAGCACCAGAGCGGCGAGGGAGATGACCGGGGCGAAAAAGGTGGCGATGCCGAAAACGATTCCGGCGACCCCGCGCAGCAACACGGCCCACCAGTTGCGCGCGAGCGTGCTCACGTACACGACTTCGGCCGCTCTCTCCTCTGCGTAAACCCTGTCCTTTTCCATAAATGCCCTCCTTGGTTATGGAGTTGATGAAAATTTCCGCCGCGCGTGCTTGCCCGCTTAATTGATCGTGCCGGCCATCTCTTCGATGGCGGACAGCCAGGAATCGAGATCGTACGAGCCGTCGTAGCGGACGCCGTTGATGAAAAAGGTCGGCGTGCCGTTGACGCCGCTGCGCACCCCGTTCAAAAAATCCTGGCGTACCCGCGGCGCGTGGACGTGCTCGGCGAGCTCGCGGCTGAAACGCGGCACGTCGAGGCCGATCATCTCGGCGTATTCGACCAGATAGATGTCGTCGAGCGCCTGCTGGTGCTCGAAGAGACAATCGTGCATCTCCCAGAACCTTCCCTGAGCGCCGGCAGCCTCCGCCGCCTCCGCGGCGTTCTCCGCATGGGGATGGATGGAAGTCAGCGGGAAGTTGCGAAAAACAAAGCGCAGCGCGTCGCCGAGCGTCTCTTCGAGCTCCTGCACGAAATAATACGCCTGGCCGCAGTAGGGGCACTCGTAGTCGCCGTATTCGACCAGCGTCACCGGCGCGTTCGCCGGCCCGCGAATATGGTCCCGCTCCGTCACCGGGGCGGTGAGCCGGGCGGCTGTTCTCGTAATCATACGCTCACCTGCCTTGTGGGGGTCATGGATTCAAGCGCGCGAAGGATGCCGTCGGCGCCGGGATTGACGTCGATGGGAGAAACGTAGCTCCAGTGGATCGTGCCCGCGGCATCGATCACGAACAGCGCTCGCTCGGCCACGCCCTCCTTCCGGCGATAGACGCCGTACGCGCGGGCGACGGCGCCTTTCGGCTCGAAGTCCGCCAGCAGGGGAAACTTCAGGCGGCGATTTTCGGCAAAAGCGCGATGGCACCAGACGCCGTCCACCGAAACACCGAGGAGCGCCGCGTTAAAGCGGCGGAACTCCGGCAGGATCTCGTTGTAGAGTGCCACCTGATCGCCGCAGACGGGGCTCCAGTCCGCCGGATAGAAAGCGAGAATGACGGGCGCGCCGCGGAGTTCGCTCAACGACAGGAGCTCCGTCGGCGCGCTTTGCACGGTGAAATCCGGCGCTTTCACGCCCGGCGGCAGGGCCGATGCCGGCTCCGCAGTCGGTTGCTGGCTGGTCTGGTTCATAAAATCCACATCCCCGCTGAGTGGCTGCCGGCTTTCTGTCGTTCATGCCGCGTACTGGAACTCGGGCAGCGCGCGCAGCGCTTCCTTGGTCGCGCCGGGCAAAACGATCCGCTCGCTCTCCTGCCTCAACTGCGTCACGGGGATCGCCACGTCGTGCTTACCCATGCCCAGAAATCCACCGGCGCCGATGATCGCGAAGGTGACCTTATGGTCGGGCGAGATGATGATGTCGTCGACGGTGCCGATCCTCTGGCCCTGATCGTTGTAGACCGCCTTGCCGAGGATCTTTTTCTTGGCGCTCCACCCGTTCGCAAGCACCTTCACTTCCGCCTGCGTGACTCCGATCGTCTGAGCTCCGGCAACAGGAGCTTTATCGGCTTGACCTCCGGCGCC
>DASWFA010000376.1:0-3357 GCA_036394475.1 Binatia bacterium | reverse complement strand
CTCCTATATTTTGGGAGAATGGATCGAGGGCAGCGTCTCGGGCCCGAGCCCTGCGCTCCGGCTCGCCGGAAAGGCGCAAGAATTTCCCTCCGGCTGGTGGGAGAAGGAAGACAATTCTTTAAACCTCGCCGGGGGATGGATCGAGGATTACGGTTGTTCGGATCTCGGCGACGCGGTCGAGCGCGTCCAGGAGGTCTCGCGCTTTTGGGCCGGACGCCTGCTCCAGGCCGCGCCGGCGCCGGGTGCCGGGGAGGCGGTTTTCGCCTCGCTCGGCGTATTCTTGAAGATGTTTTTTTTCCATCGTTTCTTTGCCCGCGGCCTCGCCGGCATAACGCTCTCGGCGCTGGCGTCGTACGCCGTGCTCCTCTCCGGCGCCAAGCTATGGGAAGCGCGGCGCGCCCCAAAGGGATAGGTATGGCGCGCGATTGGTTGTGGGGCGACCTGCCCGAAGGCTTTAAAAAAATCCGCCTCGACCGGACCCGAACGCTCGCGGTGCGGGCGGACATGGAAAAGCTCCTCGTGGCGGAGCTGACTGCGGACAGCTCGGGTCGAGCAGACAGCCCGTTTTACGGCCGGGGACGGCTGGCGGTCTTGAAGCTCGACGGCGGGGGCCGCGCGCTGGCCCGCTCGTATCGCCACGGCGGACTGCTCGGCGGCTTCACCGGACCGTTCTTCTTCACCTGGCCGCCGCGCCCTTTGCGCGAGTTGTGCGTCACCGAAGAGGCGCGCCGGCGCGGCGTCCCGACGGTCGAAGTCCTGGCGGCCTCCGTCGAGCGGGTGTGCGGGCCGCTCTATCGCTGCCGGCTGGTGACGCGCGAGCTCGAGGGCGCGCGCGACGTGTGGACCATCCTGCGGCAGGATAGCTTCCCGGACGGCGCCAAGGAGGCGCTCCTCGCCGCGATGGCGCGCTCGGTCCGGGCCATGCACCGCCGGGGCGTCGATCACGGCGATCTCAATTTGAAAAATATCCTGGCGCGGCGCGAGGGGCAGGGTTTCAAGAGCTACGTCATCGACTTCGACAAGTCGCGCTTGTTCTCCGGCGATCTCCCGGCGGCGCGGGCGGAAAAAAATCTCGCGCGACTCGGCCGTTCGATCCGCAAGCTCGACCCGGGGCGCCGCTATTTATCGCCGCGCGATTGGGAGGTCTTTCTCGCGCGCTACCGGGAGGCCGGCGGGTGAAGCTCGCGCCCAAAAAGATTCTCATCGTGCTGCACGGCTCGCTCGGCGACGTGACCCGCGCCATTCCGCTGGCGAACCTCCTAAGGCGCGGTTTTCCCGCCGCCCGCATCGCCTGGTCGATCGAGCCGGCGGCCCTGCCGCTGGTCGAGCGCCATCCGGCGGTCGACGAGGTGATCCTGTTCGACCGCGCGCGCTGGCGGCACAGCCTGCGGCCGTTTCTCGACCGCATTCGCGCGTCCCGCTTCGATCTGGTTTTGGACCTGCAACGGCATTTGAAAAGCGGCCTCATAAGCCGGTGGTCCGGCGCTCCGGAGCGCGTCGGCTTCAACCGCCGCGACGCCAAGGAGATGAACTGGCTTTTCAACAACCGGAGCATCCCGCCGGCGCCGGAGAGAATTTCCAAGTTAAATCATTACTTGAACTTTGCCGAGTATCTCGGCCTGAACCCTTCTCCCGTCGAATGGAACTTTCGTTTGTCCTCCGAAGAGGAGTCCGCGGCCGAAAGGCTCGCGCGGGAGGCGGGCGGTCCCTTCGCCGCCTATCTCGTCGGCGGGCGCTGGGAAAGCAAGCGCTGGTTTCCCGACCAGGCGGCCGAGAGCGCGGCGGAAGTCAAGCGGCGCCACGGTCTCGCGATCGTTCTGTTAGGCGGGAAAGAGGACGCCGATTTCGCCGCCGCGATGGAACGGCAAAGCCCGGAGCGCTGCCTGAATTTAACGGGCCGGACCTCGCTCCGCGAAGTCATCGGAATCCTCCGGCGCGCCGAGGTGGCGGTCGGGCCCGACTCGGGCCTGATGCACCTCTCCGCCGCCGTCGGCACCCCCGTGGTCTCGCTCTGGGGGCCGACCGACCCGCTCCGCACCGGACCGTTCGGTTATCCAGAGCTCGCCGTGCAGGGCAGGGCGGCGTGCGCTCCCTGCTACCTCAAGCGCTGCCCGATCGGCCGCGTCTGCATGCGCTCGATCCGAAGCGAGGAGGTCCTGGTCAAGGTCGGCGCGGCGCTCTCCATCAAAGGCAAGGCGCGTGACGCGGGCGGCTGAGCACGAGCCGCGCCGCGCGGGGAGGTGGAAGCTCCTGGTGCTCCCCGAAATCTGGGGTCCGGAGCTGTGGGCGGAGATTCAAGCGCGCCTGTCGTCCGCGCCGGCGGGGAAACATCCGCAGACGTCCCGCCTCGGCTCGACGGCGGGCGGCTACTTTTTAAAAATATATTCACCGCCGAAAGGCGCCGCGCGCGTCAAGGATTTCCTCCGCGACTCCAAAGCGCTGCGCGCGCTGAAGCAGACCGAGGCGCTGGCGCGGCTCGGCTTTCACGCGCCGCCGGCGCTCGCGGCGGGAGAGGAGAGGACCGCCGGCGCGCTCGGCCGGGCGTTCTTGCTGACGCGCGAGATCGCGGCCCGGCCGTTGGCCGCGTCGCTCCGGGAGCGCTTCGCCGCGCCGCTCGACCGGGCCGGAGTGAAAAGAAAACGGCGCTGGATCGCCGGGCTCGCCCGGGAGATCCGCCGCTTGCACGGGCACGGCTTTGTCCACGGCGACCTGGTCGCTTCGAACCTGTTCGTCGCCGGCGGGGACGACCGGCCGGTTTTCTTTTATATGGACCACGACCGCACGCGCCGCTACCCGCGCCGGCTGCCGCACCGCCTGTGGCGCAGGAACCTGGTCCAGCTCAACCGCTTCGTCATGCCGGGGATCTCGCTCAGGGACCGGATGCGCTTTCTACAGTTTTACCTGGGCGAGGGGGCGCGGCCAAAAACGGCGCTCCGGCTCGGCCGCTGGATCGAGCGGGAGACGCGGCGCAGATACGGCGGCAGAAAGACGCTCAAGCGCGCCGGCGCGGCGAACCCCTGACCGCCGCGGCGGATTGAACTTGCGGCGGCCGAGATGATACGATCGCCCGATCCTGAAAGCGCTTGCCGTACGTCTCAAAGCCAGCCTTCTCCGACAGCGGGAGAGATGAATGAAGTGGCCCCTTAACAAAGCGACCATCGACCAATTCTGGGACCGGCTGGAGGAGCAGGCCTCCCGGGGCGACGCGGAATTCCCGATCCTCTCGCAGACGCGGGTGCACGCGGCCCTCCTCGCGCTGCTCGCGCTCGTCTTCTGCCTCGGCGGTCTTTCGCCCGGCAAAGTTCTCGAAGGGGACGAGGCGCTTTACGCGCTGGTGCCCAAGACGATCGCGGCGAC
>DASWFA010000375.1:0-3028 GCA_036394475.1 Binatia bacterium | reverse complement strand
CGGCCCGCGAACTGCTGCGCGCGCGCGAAGAGCGACTCGCGCCCCGCCGTCACCGGCGCCGTCTGGATGATGCCCGCCGCGGGCCGGCGCTCCATCAGGCGCACCAGCCGCGCGAGCGTGGCGCCGGCCATGAGGCTGTCGGCGTCGAGCACGATCATGTAATCGTAGTTGCGCCCCCAGCGTCTCAGGAAATCGGCGATGTTGCCGCTCTTGCGCTTGATGTTGTTTTTTCGCCGCCGGTAGAAGATTTTCCCGAAGCCCCGCACGGCGCGGCACGTCCGCGCCCAGGCGATCTCTTCCGCGACCTGTTTTTCCGCGTCGCCGGTGTCGCTCAGCACGTAAAAATCGAAATGGGCCAGCCGTCCCGTCGCGGCGGTGGAGCGGTACATAGCCTCCAGCCCGGCGAATACCCGCGCGACGTCTTCGTTGCAGATCGGGATGAGCGCCGCCGCGCGCGACTGGAGCGGCGCGCGGTCGTCGCGCGGCAGATCGGCGACGGCAAAGCGGTCGCCGCCGCGCCAGAGGAGGAAAAAGCCCGCCACGGCGGTCCAGAAGCCGAACGAGATCCAGGAAAACAGGACCGCGAAGAACGCCAGGATGGCGATCTCCAGGCCGTTCAGCCACGGGTAGGGGAAAACTTTCGCCAGCGACCAGGCGGCGGCCGCCGTTTGCAGCATGACGAGGCTCCAAAGCGCGCCGCGGCGGCGGCGCGCCGCGCGCCGCCAGCCGGCGACGGAGCTCTCGGGCGCGCCGGGGCGCCGGGCGGGCCGCGCCTGCCGGCCGCGGATTTTGCGGCCCCAGCGCGCCAGCGGCCGGCGCTCGAGCGGCGCCGGCGTCATCGAGAGGCGCCGGATCTCCGGCATCGACGAGAACGCCGCGCGCTCCGGCGCGCCGCTTTCACGGTCTTGCGCCAGCAGGGTCCCGTCGCGGTCGTTCATGGCTCGACCTGATAGCTCCAGGTTTCCGTCAGCACGTCTTTATTGAGCTGCAAGAAGGCGCGCAGCTCGAGCGGCTTGTCCTTGGGCGGCCTCACCTGGAAGGCGACGCGCCACCCCCCGGTCACGGGATTCTTCGTCACCGTCGGCTGCAGGACCTGCCCGTCCGGCCCGGCGCTCACCACCGGCTTGACCGCGGCGTCGGCCGCGAGGGCCTTGAGCTTCGCCCCCTCGAAATCCAGCACGAACCTTTTCGCGTCGTCCCGGTCGCCGGCGCCGAGGCGGGTGGCGGTGACGCGCCCGGCGGCGGCGTCGAGCGGCTCTTCGGTTTGAAGATAAATCTTATAGGCGAGATCGATCGGCTGGCCGGGCTGGGGCAGCGCCCGGGGAATCCAGTAGGCGACGATGTTGTCGTTGATCTCCTTCGGGCTCGGAATCTCCACCAGCTTGATCTGCCCCTTGCCCCACGGCCCGCCCGGCACGATCCAGGCGTTGGGGCGGAGCTCGTGGCGGGTCTCCAAGTCTTCGTAGTCGTGAAAGTTGCGGTCGCGCTGCAAGAGGCCGAAGCCGCGCGGGTTCTCGGCCTCGAAATAACTCATCCGGAGCTTCTGCGGGTTGACGAGCGGGCGCCAGATCCACTCGCCGGTCCCCAACGCGATCGACAGGCCGTCGGAGTCGTGCACCTCGGGCCGCCAGTCGCCCGCAGGGCGCGGCTTCTCCTCGCCGTAGAGGAACATGCTGGTGAGCGGCGCGATGCCCAGCTCCTTCGCCCGCTTGCGCTCGAAAAGCCGGAGCCGGACCTCGACCACCGTCCGGTCGCCGGGCTGGACGACGAACTCATAGGCTCCGGTCACGCTCTGGCTGTCGATCAGGGCGTAGACCCGCACGGCGCGCGCGTCGCGGGCCGGCCGCTCGAGCCAGAATTCCCGGAAAAAGGGAAACTCTTCTCCCGAGGCGAGCCCGGTATCGACGGCCAATCCCCGCGCCGAAAGCCCGAACACCTCGTTTTTGGCCACGGCGCGGAAATAGCTGGCGCCGGCGAAGACGATCACGTGGTTGTACTCGTCTTTTTTATACAGCGGGTAGGCGAGGCGGAAGCCGGCAAAGCCCATGTCGGGGGGAATTTTGTCGGCGAACTTGTTTCTGCCGTAGGTGAACAGCTTGGGCGAGAAAGGGACCCTTTTAATGCCCCGCGCATCCACGACGTTGATCGCCACCGCGTGCTGGTAGTAGAGGCCGGGATGGATGAACTGCGCCTGAAAGCGGCCGCCGTCTTTCCAGAGAGATTGCGCCGTATCGAAGCGGATGTCGCGGTAGTCGTCGTAACCGATCTGGATCAGGAAATCGGGCACGGGCGCGGGCGCCTTGAAGGGCTCGGCGGCCGCCTTCCGGGCCAGCTCGGCGACGTAGTCGAAGCCGAAGCGGTTATCGGCGCGCGCCGCGCCGGCAAAACAAGCCAGCGCGACCGCGCCGAAAAAGCAGCGCGTGGCCGTGTGCCGGACAAATCGAAAGCGTCGCATGGTTTATGATAGAGGCCGACTTCCTGCGTGGGAAGAGGGTCCGGGCCAGCGCACAAAATTTTGGCAAAACGAATTTCAGCAAGAGACATGCCAGAGACGTCTTTAAGCGCATATTTATACGGCTCTCGAACGCCCGATCGAATGCTGCTTCTGCGGCGCGCACTTACGCGCGCACTTGCGCCGGCGCCGCGGCCGGCCCGGCCTGAAAGCGGCGGCGCGGCGCGGCCCGGTCACGTAATTTTTTCCTGATTTATTACCTTTTTCCCCAACCCGGATCGGCGCGCCGGCAGCGCAATAGCTTGAAAAATAACCCGTTTAGGGCTGGCATACGCGTTGCTCTTACACTTCTGCGGGGAAGGGAGTTCGAGAGCTATGATAAAGACCCTAATGAAAACCGTTCTGGTGGCCGTGTTGATCTCGTCGATCGCCGGCTGCTTTTATTATCGGCGCGTGGACGACCGCGACGACGAGCGGCGCCCGCGCTATTCGGAGCGGTATCGTTAGCGGGGGGGCGGGGGGTGTTGATGATGTGAGGGTCGCCTTGCCGCGCGAGGCGGCCCTCATGCGGCATTT
>DASWFA010000374.1:0-4795 GCA_036394475.1 Binatia bacterium | reverse complement strand
GAAAAGCTTTCTCCACCTGAATCAAGCGGATTGGGGCCGCGCCGGAGGAACCTATGACCAAGCGAGATCTGATCGACGAAATCAACAAGAGATACCCCCATCTGTCGCACCGCGACGCGGAGGTGATCGTCAACGCGATCTTCGACGCGATGGTGGACGCCATGGGACAGGGCGACAGAATCGAGATCCGCGGGTTCGGCAGCTTCGTCGTGAAGCACCGCCGCGCGCGCGAGGGCCGGAACCCCAAGAGCGGCGAGATCGTCTCGGTCGCGGCCAAGCGCGTGCCGTTCTTCAAGGTCGGGAAGGAGCTCAGGCTCCGCGTCGACGGCAAGCCCGTGCCCGAAGGCACCGAATGAAGCCGCTCTGGGCGCCCTGGAGGATGGCCTATATCGAGGAGGAAAAGCCGTCCGGGTGCATCTTCTGCGACAAACCGAAAGATCCCGACCCGCGCTCGAGCCTGGTGCTGGCCGAGACCCCCCACTCGGTGGTGATGCTCAACAAATACCCCTATAATAACGGCCATATTCTCGTCGCGCCCAAGCGTCATGAAAATAAATTTTCCGCGCTGCCGCCGGAGGAATACCAGGACCTTGCGAACGCGCTCCGCCTGGCGCTCGACGTTCTCGAGCGGGCGTTTCGTCCCGGCGGCTTCAATCTCGGCATGAACCTCGGCCGCGCCGCCGGCGCCGGGGTGGAGGACCACCTGCACTGGCACGTGGTGCCGCGCTGGGAAGGCGACACGAACTTTATGCCCGTCGTGGGCGAGACGCGGGTGATCCCGCAGCATCTGAGCGACAATTTCGACCGGCTGAGCCCGCTGCTCAGGGAGGCGCTGGGCGCCTGAACATCCGGATGTCGGCATATGGCCAAGGTGCTGAAAACGATTTTTCTCGCGCTGCTTTTCATCCTGGGCATCACCTTTTCCATGGAGAACACGGGCCCGGTCGCGCTCCGCTACTACTTCGGCCTCGAGACCCCTCCCATGCCGCTGTTTTTACTGGTATTATTTTCCATCCTCCTCGGCATCTGTCTGGCGGGGATCGGCTTTCTCCTCGACGAGCGGTCGCTCCGGCGGTCGGTGCGCGAGAAAGAGCGGCGCATCGCCGCGCTGCAAGAAGAGGCGCGGTCCCATCGGGAGCCGGAAGCGCCGGGGCTGAGAGCCGAGGGATGAAAAGCGCCGTTTCTGTTTTTTTTCCGGCTGCGTGCTTTATCTTATAGAGAGGGAGGCATCAAGCGTGAACGAGGCAAGAACTTTAGGCGATTTTAAAAAAAGCGGCCAGCGGGTCCTCACGGTGCGGGAGGAGATGCGCAAGAACCTGGTCCACCACCTGCAAACCGGGCGGCGCATCCTGCCGGGCATCGTCGGCTACGACGAAACCGTCATCCCGGACATCGAGAACGCGATCCTGTCGGGCCACCACATGGTCTTTTTGGGCGAGCGCGGGCAGGCCAAGTCGCGCATCATCCGCGGCCTGGTCTCGCTTCTGGACGAGCGCATCCCGATCGTCCAGGGGTGCGAGATCAACGACAGCCCGTTCGAGCCGATCTGCCGCGCCTGCCGCCGCCGGCTGGAAAAAGAAGGCGACGCCCTCCCGATCGAATGGATCGGGCGCGACCACCGGTACGGCGAAAAGCTCGCGACGCCGGACGTCTCGATCGCCGATTTGATCGGCGAGATCGACCCCATCAAGGTCGCCGAGGGGCGCTACCTCGCCGACGAGGAGACGATCCATTACGGCCTGATCCCGCGCACCAACCGCGGCGTCTTCGCCATCAACGAGCTCCCCGATCTCACCGAAAAAGTCCAGGTGGGTCTCTTCAATATGATGGAAGAGAAGGACGTCCAGATCAAAGGCTACAAGGTCCGCCTGCCGCTCGACGTGGTGATTGTGGCGAGCGCCAACCCCGAGGACTATACCAGCCGCGGCCGGATCATCACGCCGCTGAAAGACCGCTTCGACGTCCAGATCCGCACGCACTATCCGCAGAACGTCCAGGACGAGATGGCGATCATGGAGCAGGAGTCCGCCCCCATGAGCCAGCGGAGCCACGAGGTCAAGGTGCCGCAGTTCATCAAGGAGATTCTCGGCCACCTGACGTTCGAGGCGCGCAAATCGAACGAGATCAACCAGTCCTCGGGCGTGAGCGTGCGCGTGACGATCAACAATTACGAAAGCCTGATCAGCAACGCGGAAAAGCGGGCGCTGCGCCTGAAGGAGGTCGAGGTCGTGCCGCGCGTGAGCGACATGCATTCGATCCTGGCCTCGACCAGCGGCAAGATCGAGATGGAGTACGTCGGCGAGGACAAGAAGGAGGACGACCTCGTCGAGAAGCTCGTCAACCGCGCGATCCTGAAGGTCTTCGACCAGTACTTCACGGTGAACTCCCTGCAAAAAGTGATCGATTACTTCAATTCCGGCTGGGGCGTGGAAGTCTCCGACGCCATGCCTTCGCAGGACTATCTCGAAGGGATCAAGGAGATCCCCGGCCTCAAGGAGTCGATCCGCATCCTCGGGCCGCTCGAGTCGCCGGCGCTCATGGCCTCGGCGACCGAGTTTATCCTCGAGGGGCTGCACCTGCACCAGAAGCTCAACAAGGAGATGGAGGGCGGCAGGATCACGTACGGGAAATAGTTGGCGCGAGGCGCGAGGCGACAGGCGGGAGTGAAAAAGCTCCCCCTCTAGCCTTCCGCCCCACGCCGCACGCCTCATTATGCGCAAGATCCGATACAGCCGGTTCGACAACTCCGCGGCGGAGGCGCTCGACGGCGAGAGCGTCTTCGACCAGCTGAACGACAACATGAACGACACCGGCGACCTGCAGCAGGCGATGCGCCGCCTGATGCAGCGCGGGCTGAAGCAGGGCGAAAAGCGCGTGCCCGGCCTGGAGGACATGCTCTCCCAGGTGGCCCGCGAGATGCGCCGGATGTACGAGCAGTACCGGCTCCAGTCGGCCCAGGACCAGGTCAAGCAGGACCTCGACGCGATCGTCGACGCCGAGCGCGAGACGCTCGACGAGCTCGGCGACGACCGCCCGGAAATCGAAGAGAAAAAAAAGTTCCTCGACCGCCTGCCGGCAAAATCCAGCGACGCCGTCGAAAAGCTCGCCGAGTACGACTTCGAGAACCGGGAAGCCGGGGAGAAGCTCCAGGAGCTGCTCTCCATGCTCGACCAGCTCCGCCGCCTCGAGAACTCGATCCGCCGCGAGGGCAACCTCTTTCGCGGCCAGGCGCCGCTCGACTTCAAGGAGTCGCAGGGGGTCCTCGACCGGCTCGAGGAGCTGCGCCGGCTGGAAGGGCAGCTTTCGGGCATGCGGCCGGACCAGGTCGATCTGGAGCTGCTGGAAAAGCTCTTGGGCAAGGAGGCGCTCGAGGATTTCCAGGGCGTCGCGCGGCTCGAATCCGCCCTCGAAGAGGACGGCTACGTCGTCAATCGCGGCGACCATTTCGAGCTGACGCCGCGCGGCGTCCGGAGAGTCGGCCAGCTGGCGCTCCGGGACATCTTCGAGCAGCTCCGGCGCGACGCCCTCGGCCGCCACCCGATGCGCAAGCGCGGCTCGCAGGAGCTCATGACCGAGCAGAGCCGCCCCTACAGCCAGGGCGACGCGCTCCACATCAACATCATCCAGACTCTAAAAAACGCGCTGTTCGGCGAAGGCGGTCTGCCGATCCGGCTCCGGCCGGCGGACTTCATGGTCTACGAGTCCGAGCACTCGACGCGCGCGGCCACCGTGCTGCTGCTCGACATGAGCTGGTCGATGAGCTGGGACGGACGCTTCGCGGCGGCGAAAAAAGTCGCGCTGGCGATGGACAGCCTGATGCGGGCGATGCACCCGCGCGATTATTTCGGCATCGTCGGCTTTTTCACCCGCGCCGTCGAGCTCAAGGCGAAGGACCTGCCCGAGGCGACCTGGAACATGGGCGACCCCTTCACCAACCTGCAGGACGGGCTTCACCTCGCCTCGGAGATGCTCGAGCGCAAGCCGAGCCAGAACCAGCAGATGATCATCATCACCGACGGCCAGCCGACCGCCTATTGCCGGCAGGGGCGGCTCTACTGCGAGTGGCCGCTCTCCTTCGGCGGCATCAGCATGCGGGCCGCGCAGGAGACGTTGAAAGAGGTCGAGCGGGTCACCCGTCGCGGCATCGTCATCAACACGTTCATGCTCGACGACAGCCCGAGCCTGCGCGCGTTCGTGGAGCGGATGACGCGCATCAACCGGGGCCGGGCGCTCTACACGCGCCCCGACCGGCTCGGCGAATACCTCCTCATCGACTACGTCTCCCGCAGAAGAAAGAAAGTCTAAAACCCCTCCATGCCGGCCATGACCGAGAAGCGCGTCGTGGGAATCCCCGCTCCCCGGGTCGAAGGGGAGCAGAAAGTGACCGGCCGGGCGGTTTACGCGCTCGACGCCGTCCTCCCCGGCATGCTCTGGGTCAAAATGCTGCGCAGCCCGTTCGCGCACGCCCGCATCAAGAAAATCGACGCCGCCAAGGCGCGCGCCCTCGAAGGCGTCCGCGCCGTGCTGACGGGGAAGGATCTCGCGGGCGCGAAGATCGGCAAAAAGATCGTCGACATGCCGATCCTCGCCGCAGACGTCGTCCGCTTCGCCGGCGAGAAGGTGGCGGCGGTCGCCGCCGAAAGCGAGGAGGTCGCGGCGGCGGCGACGGAGCTGATAGAAATAGACTACGAGGAGCTGCCGGCGGTTTTCGATCCGCTCGAAGCGATGCGGCCGGACGCGCCGCTCCTCCATCCGGAGCTCGCCCGCTACGCCGGCCTGGTCCATCCGATCGCAA
>DASWFA010000373.1:0-2360 GCA_036394475.1 Binatia bacterium | reverse complement strand
CGTTGATTCTCGCCACGCTCCACCCGGGGCTCAAGGTTACCGGGCTGGAGATCCAGCCGGAAATGGCCGGCCGGGCCGCGCGGAGCGCCGCGCTGAACGGTCTCGGCGAGCGGGTCTCGATCGTCGAGGGCGACGTGCGCGCGGCCGGGCGGTTGTTTCCCGCCGCGAGCTTCGATGCCGCCGTCTCGAACCCGCCCTACCGGCTGCTCGCCAGCGGCCGGATCAATCCCGACCCGGAAAAAAAGGTGGCCCGGCACGAGATCGAGGCCAATCTCGGGGACTTTCTTCGCGCCGGCGCGCATCTGCTCAAAGCCGGCGGCAAAATGGCGCTGATTTATCCGGCCCGGCGCATGATCGACCTGCTCTCGGCGATGCGGGGCGAGGGGCTCGAGCCCAAGCGCGCGCGCATGGTTCATTCCTACGCGGGGAGCGAGGCGACGCTGGTGCTCGTGGAAGGGGTCCGGGGCGGGCGCGCGGAGCTCGCGATCCTGCCGCCGCTCACCGTCTACGCCAAAGCCGGGGAGTATACTCCCGAAATGAAGGCCATTTTGGCGGGAAGCCTAGCCCTGCCGCTTGCCTAAGCGGGTGAAAAGCCGCTTGAGCGCGCGGCGGATTTCCGGGTCCTTGACCGGGCCGAGCGCCGCTTCGTCGAGCTTCGGCTGCTCCGGGCGAGCGGGCGGCGGCTTTCCGCTCCGGCCTTCCGGGGCCTCCACGGTGCCGACGAAGAAGAAAATATTTTTAACCGTTTCTCTTCCCAGCCCGCCGTTGAGCTTTTCCGCGATCGTGTCTTTCATATACTGAAGCTGCTGCATCCAGACCGGACTCGATACTTTTACGAAGAGCGTTCCCTGGCGGATCTTCTCGGGCTGGGCGTTGCGCGCGATGGTGTCGCCGACGACGTCGTTCCAAATCGGCCATACCCCGTACTCCCCGAGCCGGCCCGAAGGGTCCAGCCGCTTGAGCGACTTGTCCAGGACCTCGGCCAGCTTTTCAATCGGCGGGTTGTGCTTTGCCATTTCCTTGTTCTTATATTTAGCAAAAACGCGGCTCCGAGACCACTGAAATCCGGCGCTTCGCCGCCGAATAACGCGGCGCGGCTCCGCTTCGCGCCCGGCGCTCCGGCGCGCGGCCGGCGAGCTATTACCAGGGCGAAAAATCAACCGCCGCTTGTCAAGAATTTTTTTTTATATTTAGTGAAAAAATTTCTTGACAATTATTTTAAAAGGTCTCATAAGGTCTTTTACACAACAACATATAGGGGTAAATTAAAAGGGGTGCCCACAACACCTAGATAATAACGGTTGGGCGCCTCCCCCGGAGGGAGATGGGCATATGGCCAAAGCAGCACCGCAGCAGGCAGAGGAAAAGGGCGCTCATACGGCTTCCAAGCCGAAGACCGGGCTCAAGCTGGAGCGTTATTTCACCCGGGCCGGGGTCCACCCGTACGACGAAATAGAATGGGAAGGCCGCGCGGCGACCATACTCAACGAAAAGGGCAAGGTCGTCTTCGAGCAGACCAACGTCGAGATCCCCAAGGCCTGGTCCCTGATGGCCACCAACGTGGTGGTTTCCAAGTACTTCCGCGGACCGCTGGGCAGCCCGCAGCGCGAGCACAGCGTCAAGCAGCTGATCGGCCGGGTGGTCAACACCGTGACCGCGTGGGGCAAGGCCGACGGCTACTTCGCCACGGACGCCGACGCGGAGACCTTCTCCGACGAGCTGACCCATATCCTGGTCCATCAAAAAGCCTGCTTCAACAGCCCGGTCTGGTTCAATTGCGGCATCGAAGAAAAGCCGCAGTGCTCCGCCTGCTTCATCCTTTCGGTGGACGACACGATGGAGTCGATTCTCGACTGGTACCGCAAGGAAGGGGTCATCTTCAAAGGCGGCTCCGGCTCGGGCGTCAACCTCTCCCGCATCCGCTCGGCCAAGGAGCAGATGACCGGCGGCGGCACCGCCTCCGGCCCGGTCTCCTTCATGAAGGCCGCGGACGCCTCGGCGGGCGTGATCAAGTCGGGCGGGAAGACCCGCCGGGCGGCGAAGATGGTGATCCTGAACGCCGACCACCCCGACATCGAAGAGTTCATCAAGTGCAAGGTCGAGGAGGAAAAGAAGGCCTGGGCGCTGATCGAAGCGGGCTACGACTCGAGCCTCGACGGCCCGGCCTACGGCAGCGTCTTTTTCCAGAACGCCAACAACTCGGTGCGCGTGACCGACGAGTTCATGCAGGCGGTGCTCGAAGACCGCGAGTGGCAGACGCGCTATATCAAGGACGGCGAGGTGTGCGACACCTACAAGTCGCGCGACCTCCTGCGCATGATCGCCGACGGGACCTATCTCTGCGGCGATCCGGGCATGCA
>DASWFA010000372.1:0-2443 GCA_036394475.1 Binatia bacterium | reverse complement strand
CGAGCCTGGCGATGGGACGGGTGATGGTGTGCGCGATCATCCCGGCGGCCGCCGACGCCGCCAGGATCGTCAACAGCGCCAACGCCGCGGCGATCCAGGTGGTGCGGTCGGTGGCGGCCACGAACGCGCTCGTCGAGCCGTCGATCGCGAGCTGGCTCAGCTTGATCAACCCCTTTAATGAACGGTCGATAAACTCGATGTGGCTGCTGCGGCCCACGTCGCCGGCCGGCGCCAGAGCCCGCCCCGCCTTGCCCGGCTCCGGCAGCGAGCGGAGGAGGGTGTGGTGCCTCTCGGCCACCTGGTGCAGAAGATTGCCGCGCTCGGCCTCGGTGCGGACCAGGGCGGCCAGCACTTTTTGGAATTCCCGGGAAGTTTCCTGAAACAGCTCGTAGTAGACCCTGTCGCGGGTGATGCTGTATTTGCGCGCGTGGCTGTCCTCTTCGTCCAGGAGGCTGCGCAAGCGCTTGGCGAGATCGACGGCCTGCACGTCCAAAGTGAGCGTCTCCTGCGCCTCTTTCGAGAGGGTGTGAAGCTCGAAGAGCATGTAGCCCTGGGCGGCGATCATGATGCCGATTATAACCGCGAAGCCCAATACCATTTTGCGGTAAATCGTGAGTTTCATGCGGGCGCCATGGAATCGAAAGCGAAAGTCGAGTAATCGCTGGACAGGACGATATTTTAATCAAGCAAGCTACGTGCCAGAAGGAATGGTTTTTGCCCCGCCCAAATACTTGCATTTACGAGCAAATTTCGCGGCAAGGTCATGCAGCGAAAAAAAATCCCGCCGGTGACAAAAATTGTTGCGGCCACCGGGCCGATCGAACCGCTTCACGGCACTCGGATGGATTTTTCGGAGCGGCTCTTATAGATTGAAGGTCGCGGAGCGACGGTTTCATGGTGGATAAAATTTCTCAGGCGCTTCAGACGCGCGCGCCCCGAACTCTGGACGCCTCCGGCTTCAAGCAGGCGGCGGTCCTGGCGCCGATCCAGGAACGGGCCGACGGCGCTCATCTCGTGCTCACGCAGAGGGCGGAAACGCTGAACTCGCACGGGGGGCAGATCGCGTTTCCGGGAGGGCGGATCGAGCCGCTCGATGCGAGCCCCCTGGCGGCCGGGCTGCGCGAGAGCCACGAGGAGATCGGCCTCGACCCCGCCGCTGTACGCGTGTTAGGCCAGCTCGACCAGGTTACGGCGGCGTCGGATTACCTCATCACGCCGTTTATCGGAGTGGTCCCTTATCCTTACGATTTCCGCCTGAACCTTGCCGAAGTCGCGGCGGTTTTCTCTGTGCCGATCGCCGGGCTTTTGGCGGACGGCTGCTTCAAAATAGAGCCGCGGCTCCACCCGCCCGAGCGGCGCGACCCGATCTACCACTTTTATTATCAGGACCGGGATATCTGGGGAGCGACTGCCCGTATAATCCTTCAGGTGTTGGAACTAACCTACGGATTTAGGCCGGATCCATAGGCGGGCGAGACTAGCCTTTCAGGCTGATCTGGCCGCCGAGGGCGCGCGTGAAAAGCGCCGCCGCGACCACCAGCGCCACGATGATGACGGCGATCACCGTGGCCTTTTCGAACTCCGCCCCGGCGGCGAAATCGAGCATGAGCAGCGATAGCGTCCGCGACCGGCCCGTGCCCAAAAGCACCACCGTGCTGATGTCCCGCGCCGCCGAGATGAAGCCCACCAGCGCCACCGTGATCAGCGCCGGCAGGAGCAGCGGAAAGAGCACGCGGCGGTAGGTATAGAACCAGCCGCCGCCGCAGATCCGCGAAGCCTCTTCCAGGTCGTTGCTCAGCTGCACCAGAACGCTTTTAGTCAGCTGGACGCCGAAGGGCATGCTCTTGATCACCATGGCGATCATCAAGATATAGACGCTGCCGTAGATCGGAAGAAAAATCTTCGTCTGCAAAAACGTCCAGAGGAGCGCCACGCCCAAAAGCAGCCCGGGGATCGACCAGGGCAGCCAGGAGAGAAAATCGAGCGCCGCCTTGCCGGCGTAGCGGCTCTTGACGATCACGTAGGCGATCAGCGAGTAGAACAGCACGCCGACCGCGCCGGCGCCGAGGCCGATGTAGATCGTGTTCCACAGCGAGCGCAGCAGCACCGGGTCTCCCAGCGCCTGGCGCCAGTTCTCCAGCGTCCAGGGCTCCGGCACGTGGAAAAAGCCGAACAGCTTCATGAAAGTCCCCATGACCAGCAGCGCGGTCGGGATCAGCGTGACCGCGAGCGCGACGACGAGCGCCAGGACGAAGGCCGGGATGCGCCAGCGCCCCAGCGCGGTCGGCCGGACGCTGAAGCCGCGGCCGGTGACGGTGGTGTAAATTCTCTTGCCGACGTAGAGGCGCTGGAAAATCACCAGGAGCAGCAGCACGGCGAGAAACAGCGTGCTGAGGGCCATCGCGGGCGGAAACTGGGGCGGTTCCCAGGTCACCAGCTCGTG
>DASWFA010000371.1:0-6548 GCA_036394475.1 Binatia bacterium | reverse complement strand
CCGGGTCGCCGGCGACGCCGGGATCGACGTCTCGCACGTGCTTTCCTGGCCCAATCGGAAGCGCTACCTCGACGCGTTTCGGGGGATCATCAAAACCTGGGAGGACTTCGCCGTGTTCGGCTTTCTGATCGACCGCGTCGGGCGCTACCAGCTCGAGGAATTCTTCGAGTGCACCTACCGCCCGCTGAGGGAGATCCTGCCGCAGGTCGTCAAGGAAGAGATCGGCCACATCGGCTACGGCGAGAGCAAGACGGCGGAGCTCGCCGCCAGGGAAGAATCCCGGGGCCAGGCCCAGCGGGCGCTGGATTTCTGGTACGTCAAGGCGCTGGATATGTTCGGCCGCTCGGACTCCACGCGCGACCGCCGGTATATCCACTGGGGCTTGAAGCGCCGGACCAACGCCGAGGCGCGGCAGCAGTTTATCCGAGAGGTCGATCCGCTGATCGTCAAGACGGGCCTCCGGGTCCCCGATCCGCTCGCCGGACGGCTGTATTTATAGCCGGAACGCTCCGTAGTTTACCCGTATGGCGCTTTATCACCCGAGTTTGGTAAACTGATAGCGCTATGCCGGAAAGCATCCTGCGGGAAGGAGCGAACTGCTGGAAGCTCGCGCGCTCCTCGCGCGGTAAGTTTTTGATCGACGGCGCGGCCTATTTCGCGGCGGCGGCCGAGGCGATGGAGCAGGCCCGGGAATCGATCCTGATTCTCGGCTGGGACTTCGACGGCCGGGCCCGCCTGACGCCCGACGCCGAGGACCCCCGGGAGCTCGAGGGATTCTTTAAATCGCTGGTGGCGCGCCGGCCGAATCTCCGCATCCATATTTTGATCTGGAACTTCGCCGTGATCTACGCGGCGCTCAAGCGCGCGCCCGCGCCGGCCTTCAACGCCGGCTGGCGCCGCCACTCTCGCATCCAGTTCAGAATGGACCCGAACCACCCGCTCGGCGCCTCGCACCATTCGAAGATCGTCGTCGTCGACGACGCCGTGGCTTTCGTCGGCGGCATCGACCTGGCGCGCGGGCGCTGGGACACGCCGGAGCATCGCGCCGTGGAGCCGCGGCGGTCGGATTTCGCCGGCGCCGAGCTGCCGCCGCATCACGACGTCCAGCTGGCGGTGGACGGCGCGGCGGCCCGGGCCCTGGGAGATATCGTAAGAGAGCGCTGGCGCCAGAACACCGGCAAGCGGCTCCGCCCGCCGGCCGGAGGAAACGACGCGTGGCCCCGGTCGTTGAAACCGGACGTCACCGACGTGGATGTCGCCATCGCGCGCACCGAGCCCGCCTACGGCGGCGGCGGGGAGGGCAAAGAGGTGCGGGAGATCGAAGCGCTTTTCAAAGACGCGATCGCGGCGGCGCGCCGCACCATCTTTATCGAAAATCTGTATCTCACCTCGGCGGCGGTCGGCGACGCGCTGGCGGCCCGGCTCGGCGAAGCGGACGGGCCGGAGGTCGTGATCGTCACCTCGGAGCGAAGCGACGGCTGGCTGGAAGCGGCGACCATGGACATTCTTCGCGCGCGCCTCATCGCCCGGCTGAAGCAGGCGGACCGCCACCACCGGCTCGCCGTCTATTGCCCGAAGATACGGGGCCTGGAAAAAAACTGCTGCATGTCGGTCCACTCCAAAGTCATGGTGATGGACGACCGTCTGGTGCGCGTCGGCTCGGCCAACCTGGCCAACCGCTCGATGGGACTCGACACCGAATGCGACCTCGCGTTCGAGTCGAACGGCCGCGCGGAGGTCGAGCGCGAGATCGTCCGCTTTCGCAGCACGCTTCTCGCCGAGCACCTCGGCGCGGCGCGGGAAAAAGTGGAAGCGGCGGAAGCGGAAAAAAAATCCCTCATCGCCGCCATCGAGGGGCTCCGCCGGGGCGGCGGCCGCACCCTGGAGCCGCTCGACCCGGCGGTCTCCGAATGGCTCGACCGGGTGATTCCCGACTCCGCCGTCATCGACCCCGAGGCGCCGATCGCGCCCGAGCAGGTCGTCCAGGAGCTGCTCCCGCCCGAGCAGCGCCGCTCGACCGGCGGCGCCATCCTGCGCGGCGTCCTGCTGCTGCTCATGCTGTCCGCCGTCGCCGCGGCCTGGCGCTGGACCGACTTGAGGCACTGGTCCGACGTCGCGACCGTCGCCGGCTGGGAAGCGTCGCTCGAGCAAAGCCCGATCGCGCCGCTGCTCGTCATGGCGGCCTATGTCGTGGGCGGCCTCGCCGTGTTCCCGGTCACGATCCTGATCGCCGCCACGGCGTTCGCCTTCGGCCCGTGGACGGCGTTGTTTTATTCCATGCTCGGCTGCATCCTGAGCGCGATCGCGCTCTACGCCGTCGGCTATTGGCTCGGCCACGACACCGTCGCGCGCTTCACCGGAAGGCGCTGGACCAGGCTGCGCCGGCTGATCTCGAAGCACGGCATTTTGGCGGTCGCCGCCATCCGCATGCTTCCCGTCGCTCCCTATTCGGTGGTCAACGTGGCCGCCGGCGCGGCGCGGGTGCCGCTGCGCGATTTCGTCTTCGGGACCGCGATCGGCATGAGCCCGGGCGTGATCGGCATCACCCTGTTCGAGACCCAGCTCGAAGAGATGATCCACGACCCGAGCGCGGCGACCGTCGCGCTCCTGGCGACGATTTTGACCGTGATGCTGCTGGTCGCCGCGTGGCTCCGCCGCCGGCTCGGCGCCGAGGCCCCGCCGCCGGCAAACGAGCCGCCGCGCGTGAAGCAGCCCGACCGGTGCGGCTAGACCTCTCCCGACCATGCCGCTCATCTCCGCGCTCTCCTACAACATTCACGAATGCGTCGGCATCGACGGGCGGCGCGATCCGGGACGCATCGGGGAGATCATCAAGGAAAGCCGCGCCGACATCGTCGGCTTGCAGGAGGTGCACTCGGAGTCCGACGGCAGCGTGGAATCGCACCAGATGAGCTATCTCGCCGCCTCGGCCGGCCTCCAGGCGGCGCCGGGCCGGTTCTTGCAGCGAAAAAACGGCGAGTACGGCAACGTGCTGCTCACGAAGTTCAAGATTTTGAATCTCGAGCGGATCGACCTGACCGTCCCCGGCCGCGAGCCGCGCGGCGCGATCGACGCCGACCTGGACATCGGCGGAGAAACCGTGCGCGTCGTCGTGACCCACCTGGGGCTCCGCCCGGCGGAGCGCCGCTGGCAGGTGAAGCGGCTCTTGAGGGCGCTGTCGGACGAGCGCACACGCATGACCATCGTTCTCTGCGACTTGAACGAATGGTGGCCGAGGAGCCGCCCGCTCCGATGGCTCGAGGCCCGCTTCGGAAAACACAGGCTGCTGCCCACCTTCCCCGCTCCCCTCCCCATTTTCTGCCTCGATCGCATCTTTGTCTCCCCGCCCTCCGCGCTGGTCTCCATGTCCCAATTTAAAGTTCCGCCGGCCCGCAGGGCTTCGGACCACCTGCCGCTGATCGCCAGAATTCAGGTTCCGGAGGCGCGGGTTCTGGAATGAATCGGCCGCCTGTCTTCCAGGCAACTTGAAACTTCAGGCTGAAAACCCCAGACTACTGGAATCATGGCGGAACTTTTAGATCAACTCTTATCTTTAACCGAAAAAGGCACGGTCGAGCAGCGCTCCGCGGCGCTGATCGTCCTCGGCGCGCTCAAGCTCGAGAACCCCCGGGTCCTGAAAAGCGTCGGCGCGGCCCTGGCGGAGCCCAACCCATTATTGAAGGACTACGCGCTCCGCTACTTCGAGGAGACCAGGCCGAAGACGGCCATCCCCATGCTGGCGCGCCTCCTCGAAGAGCCGGACAGGGAAACCCAGGAGCGGGCGGTCCGCCTGCTCGGCGCGATGGGCCAGGCCGCGGTCGAGCCCTTGATTCGCGGCGCGCGCGCCGCCTCGCGCCCCGGGCAGTTGAACGCGGCGCGCGTGCTCGCGGCGGCGCGGGGAAAAGCGGCCTTGAAGGGGCTCTTGAAGATGCTCCACTCGGGGACCGACGAGTTCAACCGGGCGGTCTGCGATCTGCTGACGCCGGCGCTTCGCGAGATGGACGAGAAGGAGCAGCGGTCGTTTTATGAGGAGGTCGAGGGCTTCGCCGCGGCGCTGGACTTGAAGCAGCAGCGTCCCGCCGCCGTCTCCGCCATTCGATTGCTGGGGCAGCTCGGCTTTCCCGAGGCGCGCCGGCGTCTCTTCGGCCTGGTCGGGCGCGAGAACCATCCGGCGCTCCGCTCGCATGCGCTCGCGGCGCTGCTCCGCTGCCTGAGAAAGCAGGAATTGCGGAAGGACGAATACGCCAGGCTCCTGGCCGCGCTCGAAGAAACGGATTTTTCGGAAGTCACGCGCCTGGCGCTGGAGCTGCTCGACGCGCACGACCTGCCCGAGGACGCGCGCGCCGGGCTCGCGCGGCTGGTGGAGAGCCCGCACGCCGCCGTGCAGCAATTCGCGCTCCGCAAAATGGGCGACTTCGGCACGCCGGCCACGGTGCGCACGCTGATCGAGCAGTTGGGCGACCCGGACTACCGCCGGCGCGACATCGCCGCCCATTCGCTGCATAAAATTCCCGAGGCGCGCGCCGCGCTGATCAAAGAGCTCGTCGCGGGCGCAGAGCCGAGCAAGGCGTGGTCCATCGCCGAGCTGCTGCCCTCCTACGAAGGCAAATGGCGGCAGGACACCCTGGACGCCCTGTGGAAGCGGCTCGCGGCCGCGATCGCGGCCGAAGACCGGATCCTGTCCTCTTTTCTCCACGTTCTGAAGCAGGCCGACGGCGACTACGTCTACGAGCAGCTCGCCGGGGAGGGCGCCCGGCTCGTCAAGGCGAAAAAGTATAAAGAGGCGGCAGCCTTTCTCGCGCCGCTGAAGGATTTCCCCCGATTCAAGCCGGAGGACAAGTTCCACCTCGCCCTGGCGCAGTGGAAAGCGCACTCCCAGCGCCAGCAGCCGGCGATCGAGATGCTGAGCGAGATTTACCGCAGCTCGGCCTTTCCGCTGTTCGAAACTCTCCGGAAAGACAAAAAGCTCACGCCCGAGGACCTGTTCAACCTGGGCTTTATTTTCGCCGAGCGCCCGGGCGACGAGCGGAGCCTGGGCAAGAGCCTGCTGGAGCACGTCGCGGCCAAGGCGCCGCGGACCAAGATCGGCAAGAGCGCGAAAAATAAATTGAAGCTGGTGAGGTGATGACAAAACCAAGCGATCGTCTAAAATCGAAATCTAGCCCTGTTGTTTGATGATTCTCTCGTACTCGGCATGAGGACCGATCCAAACCCAAATGAAATCCGGGCCGTCATCGACCGCCAGCGCACGATAGCCACCGGGCGAGTTCGGCAAATTCCTCTTTAGGGAGCCCCTCGACCTCGGTTTTGAGTTTATCCACCTTCGACATAGGGCAATACTACACTCTCAGACCGACTGTTCAATCGACTAACGCCGTAGCCCGTCATTTAACAAGTTGAAGCTGGTCAGCTAGAAATCGCCCGGCCTGTCGTTCCCGCGAGCCGCCGCGCGGTTGACAACCTCCCTCCCAAAGCGTTAGAGGCCGGGTATCCCGCGAGGTCTCATCCATGGCTGAAAAACCACGCATCACGCTCGGCTCCCCGCCCGACCCGCGCAACCGCGCTCTGATCGACGGCCTCGTCGAGGTCGAGGGCTACGACATCGAGTACGTGAGCAAGTACTCGCCCGGCGAGTTTCACTACCGCTTCGTCCAGGGCGAGTACGACGTCGCTGAGATGTCGACCGCGACTTTCCTGCGCACCAAAGAGAGCGGCAAGCCTTTCGTCGCGCTGCCGGTCTTCTTCCAGCGCGGCCCGCGCCAGCGGAATATTTTTTACGCCGAGGGCAAGTTGAAAGACCCGCGCGACTTGAAGGGCAAAAAGCTCGGCTGCTTCCGCTACGGCGCGACGGCGGTCTCCTGGGCGCGCGGCTTCCTGCTCGACGAGTACGATATCAAGACGACCGACGTCGACTGGTTCGTCTCCGGGCGCGAGGTCTTCATCGGCGAGGAAGTGCCGGTGAAAATCGAGCGGATCGAGCCGCCGCCGCCCTTCGGGCAGGAAAAGGCGCTGCTCGCCGAGATGGTGAGCCGGGGCGCTCTCGGCGCCGCGCTCGTCCCCGGCGATTCGGGCTATCTCGGGCTTTTCGGCGGCGGCTCGGTGCCCGGACAGATGGGCCGGTTTCCCGGCGTGAAGCCGCTGTTCGCCGACACCGACGAGATCATACAATGGGTCAAGCGGAGCGGCATCTATCCGATCATCCATGTGATGGCGCTGAAAGAAGAGACCGCCGAGAGATACCCCGACCTCCCGGCGCGGCTGATCGCGGCGTTTCGCGCGGCGAACGCGCTGGCGCCGAAGTATTTGAGCCCCGAGGCGGCCGCCGGCTACGCCCGCGAGCGCGAGGTGCTGGGCTACGACCCGTACGCCTACGTTCTCGGCGCAACCGAGAAAAAAACCATGCGGGCGCTCAACCGCTACCAGATCGAGCAGGGCTTGATGAAAAAAGAATTGCCGCTCGAGAGCCTGTTCGTGCGCCAGGCGTTTAGCTGAGCCGAAGCGGGAGGGGACGATGCCGAAAGCCCGGAATATTTTCCCGGCGGGTTTCG
>DASWFA010000370.1:0-2046 GCA_036394475.1 Binatia bacterium | reverse complement strand
GCCATTTGACCAACCGGCTCCGCCGCAGCGAGGTGGCGGAGCACCATCGGGAGCGGCGCACCGCCGCGCTCTACGAGCTGGCGCACCAGGCGGCGTTCGCCACCGATTTGAGCGGCAGCCTGAAGGCGGCGGCGAGTCTCATCGAATCGATCTTCGGGGCCAAGGTCGGATTTCTTTTGCGGCGCAAGGACCACACGCTCTCGACCGTCCCCCATCCGGCGAGCTCCATGGCCGTCTCGGAAAAAGAGGCGAGCGTGGCGGCGTGGGCTTTCAGCCGGCGCATGCCGGCGGGAAAATTCACCGAGACGCTGCCGGAGTCCGAGGCGCTGCACCTGCCCTTGCAGGGACGGGCCGCGGTCATGGGCGTGCTTTCGGTCTCCCCGGTATCCGGAAAAGCGTTCGATCTCGGCGAGCGGGAGCTGCTCGAGGCGTTCGCCGTGTTGATCGGCCTGCTGCTCGAAAAAGACCATATCATCGAAGCCTTCAAGCAGGCGGAAATCCTCGAGGCCTCGGAACATTTGCGCCACGCGCTGCTCGACAGCGTGTCGCACGAGCTGAAGACCCCTCTCGCGGCGGTCCAGGCGGGCGTCGAGGCGCTCGGCCGGCAGATCCGGCAAGGCGACCAGGCGGGCGCGATGCTCGGCGAAGTGCAGGCCGCCACGCGGCGCCTGCACCGCGTCATTAACAACCTCCTCGATATGACGCGCATCGAAGCGGGCGTGGTGCAGCTCCGCCTGGATTGGTGCGAGGTCGGCGACCTGATACAAGAGTCCGTCGCGCTCGCCGGCGACTCCGTCGGCGCGCATGCGATCGAAGTGGCGGGCGCCGAGAACCTGCCCCTGGTCAAGCTCGACCAGGCGCTGATCGAACAGGCCCTCTTGAATTTGCTGCTGAACGCCGCCGCCTGGAGCCGGGAAGGGACGCCGATCACCGTCCGCGCCGACCTGAAAGGCGCGAATTTGGCTCTCACGGTGCTCGACGAAGGGCCGGGACTCCGGGAAGAAGACGTCGCCCGCGTGTTCGAGAAGTTTTATCGCGCTCCCGATTCCCGCCCCGGCGGCACCGGTCTCGGCCTTTCGATCGTCGAAGGGTTTGTGCGCGCCCACGGGGGGACGGTGCGCGCGGCCAACCGGCGCGACCGGGGAGCCGAGTTCGAATTGACGATACCGGTGGAAACGATGCCGGCGCAGACCGCGGAGCACTACGCTTGAGCGACCACCCGACCACCGCGCTGATCATCGACGACGAGGTGCAGATCCGCCGCCTGCTCCGCGTCGTGCTGGAAGCCGACGGCTACCGGGTCCTGGAGGCGGACAGCGGCGAGCAGGGGCTTTCGGACATCGCGCTGCGCCGGCCGGACGTGGTTCTTCTCGACCTCGGCCTGCCGAAGCTCGACGGGCTCGCCGTGCTCGGGCGGCTCCGTGAATGGAGCCGCATCCCGGTGCTGGTGCTCACCGTGCGGGCGGGCGCCGACGAGAAGGTCGCCGCCCTGGACGGCGGGGCGGACGATTACGTCACCAAGCCCTTCGATTCGCCGGAGCTGCTGGCCCGGCTGAGGGCGATCCAGAGACGCGGCGTCGGCGGCAGCGAAGAGCCTTTTTTTTCGACCGGGCACCTCGCGATCGACTTCAACAGCCGCGCCGTGACGGTCAAAGGCGCGGAGGTGAGACTGACGGCCACGGAATACGCCCTGTTGAAGGTGCTGGCGCAGCACGCAGGGAAAGTCGTCACGCACAAGCATCTATTGCGGGAGGTCTGGGGACCGAACGCGGAAGAGCAGTCGCAGTATCTCCGCGTCTATATGACGCACCTCAGAAAAAAAATCGAAATTTCGGGAAGCAGTGAAAAGCTTCTGCGGACCGAAAGCGGCATCGGCTACCGGCTCGCGCTGCCGAAGGACAGGGGTTAGGGATTAGGCATTGGGGATTGGGGTTGGGAACCCGGATTATCTCGCCTGTTTTTTTATGGCGGAGAGGGGGGGATTCGAACCCCCGATACCCTTTTGGGGTATACACGATTTCCAGTCGTGCACCTTCAACCGCTCGG
>DASWFA010000369.1:0-4340 GCA_036394475.1 Binatia bacterium | reverse complement strand
CCCCGCCGTCGAGATCGAGATGGAAAAGCGAGAAATAGAGCAGCGGCGTCGGGCACACGCCGACGTCGTAGACGTGGAGGCCGGCGGAGACGAGTCCTTGGATGACCGCCTCGGCGTAAGGGTCGGAGGTGGCGCGGCAGTCGCGCCCCACGCTGACGCGCCGGCCGCCCTTGGCGTAGACGGCGGCGCCGTGAACCTGGCCGAGGAGCAGCGCGAAATCGGCGTCGAAGTCTTTTTCCGCCAGGCCGCGTATGTCGTACTCGCGAAAGCTGGCCGGGTTCATGATCATGATCTCCTCCGCTGCTCCGTTCGGCGCGCCAGACGCGCCGCCAGGAGAATCGCCTCTCTCATGCTGATGGCGTCGGCTTTATTTTTTCCGGCGATATCGTACGCCGTTCCATGGTCCACAGAAGTCCTAACGAACGGCAGGCCCAAGGTCAATGCCACCCCGCCGATAAAGTGCAGCAGCTTGAGGGGAATCAGCCCCTGGTCGTGGAACATGCAGATGACGGCGTCGTAGTCGCCGCGGGCCGCCTGGTAAAAAAGGCTGTCCGCCGGAAACGGCCCGTAGGCCCGGACGCCGCGCTTCCGGGCGTCCCGGACGGCGGGGAGAATAATTTTTTTCTCCTCGTGGCCGAAAATCTCCTCCTCGCCGGCGTGGGGATTGAGCGCCGCCACCGCCAGCCGGGGGCGCGGCAGCAAAAAGTAGCGCCGGAGCGCCCGGTCGGTCAATTCCAGCGTGGCGCGAATCTTCCCCCTGGTCAATCGGCGCGCGACCTGCATGAGCGGCAGGTGCACCGTCACCAGGACGACCTTGAGCTTGGTCCCGATGAGCATCATGCGGCACTCCGGCACGCCGGCGATTTTGGCCAAAAGCTCGGTGTGGCCGGGATAGCGGTGGCCCGCCATCTGGAGGACTTTTTTATTGAGCGGCGCCGTGGCGATGGCGTCGACCGAGCCGGAAAGCGCCGCCCCGGCCGCCTCGGTGACGTAGCGATAGACCGCCGCGCCGCACGCCCGCGCGGGGACGCCCGGGCGCGCTTGGGTGGCGGATAGCGAGGATAAGGAATAGACGGGGATGGCCCCAGGGCGCGGCCACGGCCGGCCGGGCTCCCATGCCGCCAGCCTCAGCCTGGAGCGGAGCTTTTTCTTCGTCCGCTCGAGGACTCCCAGGTCGCCGAACACGACCGGGCGGCACGCCCGGCCGACCGCCGGATGCGCCAGCGCCTTCAAGACCACCTCCGGGCCGACGCCGGCCGGGTCGCCCATGGTGACGGCCACAACGGGTTTACTCATTTTTTTCACTAAAAATTGCTCCGATTATGAAGGATTGAGTTCCCATTCGTGCTGAAGCCTCGAAGCACTCTTCGTGCAGTTGAAGTCCAAACGCCCGCATCGCGCCGGGCCGGGAGCATCTCGTAGGGCCGATGCGCCCGGACGAAAATATCCACTCGTAGTTTTTTGGTCGAGCGTAGCTCAGGCATATCGCATCGGCCCGGAGAGATGCTTACAGCCCGGCGATGGATAGGGCTTATATATCAGAGAAACTACTTAGAGAAGGGATTCAGCTTATTCCAGAACCCCCCGCCCTCTTTCGGCTGCTCGGCGGGAGCCTGGGCCTGCGGCTGTTCGATGGGGGCCAGGACATCGTCCACGACGTCGGCGCTGTCGGCCGACTCGGTCCTGAAAAGCGGCGTGCCGAACAGGCTGATGACCTTCTGGCCGGCCAGGCCGCTCGGTCTGCCGGCCTCGTCGACCTCTTCCGTGGGGGTCTTTTTGAACGGGTTGAGGAAATCCCAGAAGCTGGAATCGTCGCCGCCTCGCCGCGAGCCCGCCACCAGGGAGTCCATGGTCGCTTCCTTGCTTTCTTCCGGGCGGAAGACGACGCCCGCGAGCTTGACGTCGATCCGATGTTTTTTCCTGAGGTCGCCCTTGAGCCACTTCTGAAACCGCTCGTCCAGCGCCTTGGCGGTGACTTCGTCTTTCACCTTGTCCCGGATGTCGGCGAGCGCGAGCTGCCGGCCGCCTTCCCTCGCATCCAGCTTGATCAAATGGATGCCGGCGCTGGTGCGCACGGGCTCGCTCACCTGGCCGACGGCGAGCTGGCCGAAGGCGAGCTGATCGATCTCCTTCAGCAGGCTGCCGCGCGTCATCCAGCCGATATCCCCGCCTTCGGCGGCGCCGGCGCCCTGCGAATTACTTTCGGCCAGCTTGGCGAAGTCCTCGCCGGCCAGAATGCGGCGGCGCAGCTCGGCCGCCTTTTCCATGACCGCCTTTTCGGCGGCCGCCTGTTTTTTGTTGTCCGGGGCCTCGGGGACGGTGAGAAGGATGTGGCGCAGGCGGACCCTCTGATCGGTGACGAACTTCTTCTGGTTCAGGCTGTAGTAGCGCTCGACGTCCTCGCTGGTGACATTGACGCGCTTGCGCACCTGCAGGTCGATGATCTCGCTCTTCTCGATCTCGGCCCGGATCGAGGCGCGGTATTTACCCCAGGAAATGCCGTCGCGCCGGAGCGCCTCGCGCAGCTGCTCGTCGTCGATCTGATTTTTTTCCTTGATCTGGCCGACGTAACTGTCGATCTCTTCGTCGGTGACTTTGATGCCCGCCTGCTTCACCTCGGCGGCCATGAGCTTGTCGGTGATGAACTGCTCGATGACCTCCTGGTCCTCCTTGACGAGCTGGTTCAGATCGCCGGCGGGGAAGTCGCGGTTCATCTGATTTTTGGCGTATTCGCGGAAGTTCTTGAGCGTGTACGGCTCGCCGTCGACGACGACAAGAACCTGCTCGATCACATAGGCCGGCGCGGGGGAAGCCAGGAGCGGGACCAGCCAAGCGAGGAGAACCACGAGGCCGCAGCAAAACCTTCGCCTCTGCATATTCAGCAACCTTTTACGTTCCGGAGGAAATTTCATTAACTAACACAGCGTTTTCGAAAAGGCAAAACCGCGGCGCTACCTTTTTTTATCGGCATCGCGCCGGGCGAGGTAGCATATCCCCCAGACCAATAGAATCATTACCAAAGGCGGCAGCACAGCGGCCATAAGACCCTCCGTTGATGAGCGAGAGTTATTCTGCCACCCGCGGGCCGCCGCGTCAATACGTATGGACGCAAATGGGCGTCCCTGATATAGACCGATTATCGGATCGGGGGCCGCAGTTTCATGACGCGTTTTTGCTGGCTGGCTTTGGCCGTGGCGCTGGCCGCCGGGAGGCCGGCGGCGGCCGTAGAAGAGCCGTTGATCGGGCAGTTCCTCGTCGCCGCGCCGGAGATGGCGGACCCGCGCTTCGTCGAGAGCGTCGTTTATATCACCGCGCACGCGCCGAGCGGCGCGGTCGGCCTGGTGATCAACCATCCGGTGGCCGAGGGACCGCTCGCCGACCTCCTGAAGGCGGTCGGGGAGAGCGGCGAAGAAGCCAAGGGAAACGTCGCGATCCACTTCGGCGGCCCGGTCGATCCGGACCGCCTCCTGGTGCTCCACAGCAACGACTACGCCGGCAAAGCCACCACGTTCGTCGGCAACGGGCTGGGCGTGACCTCGGACGTGGACATCTTGAAAGCGCTCGCGCGCGGCAAGGGGCCGCGGCAGAAGCTGCTGCTCTTTGGCTACGCCGGCTGGGGACCGGGCCAGCTCGAGGCCGAGCTCAAGTCCAACGCCTGGTTCGTCGTGCCGGCCGACAGCGCGCTCATCTTCGGGCCCGAGCCGGAAAAGAAATGGGAGCGGGCGCTGGCGAAGCGGAAGTTCAAGACCTGAGCCTACCCCGGGCCGAACAGCCGCTCCACTTCGGCCGTGAGCTCCCGGGCGAGCGCGCCCAGCGGCTCCGGCGCGCGCCGCCCGGAAAACAATTCCGCCAGCGATCTGTAATACCACCTCTGGCTTTCCATCGGACGGTTGAACCGCGACCAAAAAGCGTCGCCCAGACGCTCGTAGTCGGCGCGCATCGACCTCAGGTTGTCGAGCTTGTCGGCGAGAGCGATCAGCAGCACGTCCACGGGCGCGGTTTTGAGATACTCGATGGTGTGGCGCTTGCGGTTCTCCCAGGTATCGGACTTGTCCGGCTCGGACGCGCCTTCGACGAGCGCGGCGACCTCGTCGCCGAACGAGCGCCGGATGTCGTCGAGCGCGACCGGCGTGTCCTCGACGGTGTCGTGCAGCATGCCGGCGGCGACGACCGCCTCGGCGCAGCCGTATTCGAGCAGAATTTTCGCCACGCCGAGCGGGTGGACGATATAAGGGATGTTGGTGCCCTTGCGGAACTGGCCGGAGTGGGCGCGGGCGGCGAATTCGATGGCGGCGAAAATCATCCGTGCTCCTTTCCCGGAGGCTAGGGCATCGGCGGGG
>DASWFA010000368.1:0-2396 GCA_036394475.1 Binatia bacterium | reverse complement strand
CGCCAGCAGCTCGGTCGGCGCCATCCAGAGCGCCTGGAAGCCGTTCTCGATCGCCCGCAGCGCGGCGAACCAGGCGACGATCGTTTTTCCCGAGCCGACGTCGCCCTGGAGCAGCCGCTGCATCGGCCGCGGCGCCGCCATGTCGGCGGAGATTTCCCGGAGGACCTTTTGCTGCGCCTGGGTGAGCGCGAAGGGCAGCGTCTCCCACATCCGCCGGGTCAGAGATTTTTTCTCGCCGGCGAAGGCGATGCCGCTCCGCCCCGTTCGGTGCTTCCGCCGGAGCGCGAGGCCGAGCTGCAAATAAAAGAACTCGTCGAAGATGATCGTGCGGTGCGCGCCGGAGGCGAAGCCGTTGAGCGAATCGAAGTCGGCGTTTTTTTCCGGCTGGTGCGCCTCGCGCATCGCGCGCGGGAGCCCGGCCAAACCGTGCTTCTCGACCACGGCGGCGGGGAGAAAAGCCGGCAGATAGTCCGCGTAGCGCTCGAGCGCCTCGGCGATCCACTTGCGCATGGTGCGGAGCGGCACGCCCCCGGGCCGGACGTAAACCGGCAAAATCTTTTCCTGCTCCACCCGGTCTTCCGGGTCGATCGCCTCGAACTCGGGATGGACCATTTTCAACTGGGCGCCGGCGCCCTTCTCGACTTTGCCGTGCACCCGGAGGATCTGGCCCTTCGACAGGCCCTGCGCCAGATAGGGCGGGACGCGGTACCAGACCAGCCCCAGCGCGCCGGTGCCGTCGGCGAGCGTCGCGGTGAGAAAGCGGCTGCGCCGCTTCGGGACGTAGCGCTGATTCAAATCCACCAGCTCGCCGATAAAAGTGTCTTCTTCTCCCGGCCGCGCCTGGCGGATTTTTTTAATCTGGCGCCGGTCCTCGTAGCGGAACGGCAGATGGTACAGCAGGTCCTCCATCGTCCGGAGCCCGAGCGCTTCGAGCTGCGCGGCGCGCGTGGGGCCCACGCCGTTAAGGAAGCGCACCGGCGTTTGCAGGGCGCGGAGGCAGTCTCGGGTCGATGGCGTCGGAGGCTCGGAGCGGACGGGGGAAGGCTCCGCCTTCATGCCCGCTCACCGAGCGGCGCCAGGTATTCCTGCAGCGGATGCACGTCGAAGTCGCGCTGCTTCAGCAAATCGATTCCCTCGACCGCGGCGTCGGCGCCGGCGATGGTGGTGAAATAGGGCACCTGGTAGTCGACGGCGTTGCGCCGCAGATGGAAGGAGTCGGCGTGCGAGTGGGCGTCGCGCGGCGTGTTGATGACCATCGCGATCTCGCCCTTCTTGATCAGCTCGGCCGCGTTCGGGCTGCCCTCCTGGACTTTCTTGACGATCTCGGCCGCGACCCCGTGCTTTTGGAAATGGGCGGCGGTTCCCCGGGTCGCGGCGATCTGGAACCCCAGTTGTTCGAGCCGCCGGGCGATCGGCGTGACCGGGTCTTTGTCCTCGTCGCGCACGCTGATGAACACTTTTCCCGACTGCGGTAGGCGCACGCCGCCGCCGAGCTGCGCCTTGGCGAAGGCGGCGCCGAAGGTCGTGTCGATCCCCATCACCTCGCCCGTGGACTTCATCTCCGGGCCGAGGATCGTATCGACGCCGGGAAATTTGTTGAAGGGGAAAACCGATTCCTTGACCGAGACGTGCTTCGGCAGGACTTCCTTGGTGAGCCCCAGCTCGTCGAGCTTTTTCCCGATCATGATGCGCGCCGCGAGCTTCGCCAGCGGGACTCCGGTCGCCTTGCTGACAAAAGGGACTGTCCGCGAGGCGCGCGGGTTGACCTCCAGCACGTAGATGTCGCTGCCCTTGACGGCGAACTGCGCGTTCATCAGGCCGCGCACTTCGAGCGCCAGCGCCAGCGCGGTCGCCTGGCGGCGGATCTCCTGCTGGATCTCGTGCGGGATGGACTTCGGCGGCAGGCTGCACGCGCTGTCGCCGGAGTGGACGCCGGCGCGCTCGATATGCTCCATGATGCCGCCGATCACCACGCGCTCGCCGTCCGCGATCGCGTCGACGTCGAGCTCGATCGCGTCGTCCAAGAACTTGTCGATCAGGATCGGGTGCTCGGGCGAGGCCGCGACCGCGTGGGTCATGTAGCGCTTGAGCGTGTCGCGGTCGTAGACGATCTCCATCGCGCGGCCGCCGAGGACGTACGACGGCCGGACCAGGACCGGATAACCGAGCCGCCCGGCGACGAGCTCCGCCTCTTCGTACGAGCGCGCCGTGCCGCTCTCGGGCTGCTTCAACTCCAGGCGGTCGAGCAAAAGCCGGAAGCGCTCGCGGTCTTCCGCGAGGTCGATGCTGTCCGGCGAGGTGCCGATGATTTTGACGCCCGCGCGCTCCAGGGGGATCGCGAGCTTGAGCGGGGTCTGGCCGCCGAACTGCACGATCACGCCGTCGGGATTTTCCCG
>DASWFA010000367.1:0-6061 GCA_036394475.1 Binatia bacterium | reverse complement strand
TTCGAGCCAGTCGATGTGCTCCTCCTCGTCCACGGTGATGTGCTCCAGCAGCTCGCGCGTCGCGTTGTCGCCGGTCTCCAGGCAGGTTTTGATCCCCGGCTTCAAGATCTCCAGCGCGGCCTGCTCCAGCGCGAGATCGTTCTCGAGCTGCTGCTTCACCGTCGAGCCGATCAGGATCTTGTCGTAGCCCGCCATGTTGGGGATGCCCTCGAGGAAAAGAATGCGCTCGGTGACCTCGTCGGCGTGCTTCATCTCGCCGATCGACTCCTGCCAGATCGCCTCGTAGAGGACTTCGTAGCCCCAGTTTTTGCACATCTTGGCATGGAGGAAGTACTGGTTGATGCCGGTCAGCTCCTTCTTGAGCACCTCGTTCAGGACCTTGAGCACCTGCGCGTTCCCCTTCATGGCTCTCCTCCCTTCCGATCGCTCTGTAAAAACTATGGTCAAATCGCCCCGGCAGGTCAAGACGGGTAGACAACCGCGTCGTTGGCAGGAGCGGCCGGTCGTGGTAAATATCGTCTTACGCTCCATGTCTTAAGGAGGAACCGAGATGACGGCAGAAAAGCCCTCCCCCACCCGGGACAAATTTCACGAGCGCATTCATTCGCACCACATGTACGGCCTCTGGGAGCTGGCGAGCCAGATGACGCCCGCGCCCCAGCCGAAGGCGATTCCCTACATGTGGCCGTGGTCTCTCCTCGAGCCGATCGTCAAGGCGTCGGGCGAGATGGTGCCGGTCGGCGACGAGCGGCGCGCGCTCCAGCTTTTCAACCCCGGGCTCGGCGGGCGCTGGGCGACGACGAATAATCTGATCGCCGCGGTGCAGCTGCTCCTGCCGGGCGAGGTCGCGCGCGCGCACCGCCACACGCCGACGGCGATCCGGTTTATCATCGAAGGCGGCGGCGCCTATACGGCGGTGGACGGCGAGCGCGTCTACATGGAGCCGGGCGATCTGATACTCACGCCGAGCTGGTCGTGGCACGATCACGGCAACGAGACGGACAGGCCGGTCATCTGGATGGACGGGCTCGACATCCCCTTGATCGCGTCGCTCGACGCGATGTTTTTCCAGTTCTACGACCAGGCGCAGGTGCCGGCGACGCGCCCGGCGAATGCGTCGAAGAAACTCCACGGCCACGCGCACCTGGGCCCCACGTGGGTGAAGGAAAAGCCGCAGGCCTCGCCTCTTTTGCTCTATTCGTGGGACAAGACGCGCGCGGCGCTCGACGCGCTCCGCGACCAGGAGGGGAGCCCGTTCGACGGCGTCGCGCTGGAGTACCGCCACCCGCAGACCGGCGGCCCGGTGATGCCGACGATGGCCTGCTCGGTGCAGCTCATCCGCCCCGGCGAGCGCACGCTGGCGCATCGCCACACCGGGAGCGCGGTGTACCACGTCGTCCAGGGCGAGGGCGAGACGATCATCGACGGACAGCGCTTCGTCTGGCGGAAGGGCTCGATCGTCGCCCAGCCGTCGTGGGCGCTGCACGAGCACGCCAACACCTCCGCGCGCGAGGACGCGGTGCTCTTCTCGATCCACGACACCCCCGTGCTCGAAAAGCTCGGGCTCTATCACGAAGAGGCGATGGCCGAAAACGGCGGCCGCCAGAACGTCGCCTCGACATTTAAAGTCGATTAATCAATGACCTCTTCAGGCCGGTCAAAAAGGTCCCAGATGCTAGGCGCGCGAAGGCCGACGAGCGCAGGCGTACTCTTTTCAGTACGTCGAGCGAAGTCGGTCGAGCGCAACGACGCAGATGGGCCTTTTTCAGCGGCCTGCATCTGATATGGCCGCGCGAACCGGTGCAGAATACCTTTCGGGACTTATCGATAAGCGCGAGATCTGGTTCGACGGCGCGCGCGTCAAAGACGTCGCCGGCCACCCGATTCTCGGGCGCACGGCGCGGACGCTGGCCGAGCTATACGACTCGCAGCGCGACCCGGCGCTCGCATCCAAGCTCACCTATCCATCGCCCAAGACGGGCGCTCCGGTCAGCCTGGCTTTCATCCAGCCGCGGAGCGTCGACGATCTCGTGCGCCGCCGCGTCATGTTCAAGCACTGGGCGGACTTCAGCGGCGGCATGCTCGGCCGCACGCCGGACTACCTGAACGCGATCCTCGCCGGCTGCGCGTCGTCGGCCGATTACTTCGGCCGCAACGGGCCGGAGTACGGCGAACGCGTCGTGGCGTATTATGAGACGTGCCGCGAGCGCGACCTCTGCGCCACGCACACTTTCGTCGATCCGCAGATCAACCGCGCGCTCAGCCAGTCCGAGCAGGCCGATCCGACGGTGCCGCTCCACATCGCCGGCGAGACGAAAGCGGGCCTGGTCGTCAGCGGCGCGCGCATGCTGGCGACGCTCGCGCCCTACGCCGACGAGCTGCACGTCTTCCCCTCCCCCTCGCGCACGCAGCAGAGCGACGCGCCGCGCTTCGCCTTCGCCTTCGCGCTGCCGATCGCGACGCCGGGGTTGAAATTCATGTGCCGCGAGAGCTTCGACGCCGGCGGCACCCTGTCCGATTATCCGCTGACGGCGCGCTACGAAGAGATGGACTCGGTCGCGGTCTTCCACGACGTCGTCGTGCCGTGGGAGCGCGTGTTTCTAAAAGGTGACATCGGGCTCTGCAACCGTCTCTTCCGCGACACGCCGGCTTTTCTCCACGGCATCCACCAGTTCACGGCGAAGAATCTGGCCAAGGCGGAGTTCGTACTCGGCGTCGCGACGCTCGTCGCCGAGTCGATCGGCCGCGCCGGCCTCCCGGCCTACCAGCAGATGCTGGGCGAGATCGTCGACGCGGTCGAGACCGAGCGCGCGTTTCTCAGGGCGGCGGAGGCCGACGCCGTCACCGACGCGCGCGGCTTCGTCCACCCGAACCCGGAGATCCTCTCCACCGCGCGAAATTATTTTCCGAAGATTTATCCCCGCCTGATCGAGATCTTGCAGCTCATCGGATCGAGCGGCCTGATGGCGACGCCGACCGAGCGCGACTTGAAGGCGCCGGAGCTGGCGGACGAGATCGAGCGCTATTATCAATCGGCGGCGCAGATGGGCCAAGAGCGCGTGCGGCTTTTCCGCCTGGCATGGGACCTGGCGTGCAGCTCGTTCGCCGGGCGGCAGGTGCTCTACGAGAGGTTTTTCGCCGGCGACCCGTTTTTGTTGATGGCGAACCGCTTCGCCGCCTACGACAAGAGCGCCGCCGTCGCGCGCGTCAAGGCGCTGCTGGCGAGATCGACTGACGAAGGGGAAAAAAAATAGGAGCCGAATTTATGAACATCGACTTCCACTGCCACCTCTATCCCGAGGAATACATAAAGAAGCTCGAAGCCTCGACGGGCGACGTGCGGATCGAGAAGAACGCCAAGGGGGAGAAGCTCATCGTCAGCATGGGCGCCAAGGCCGGCCCGGTGACCGAGGAGTTCTTCGACATCGACATGCGGGTGGACCAAATCAAGGAAAACCGCGTCGACATGCAGGTCCTCTCGACGCCGCACCCCGGAGTCGACCGCTTCTCGCCGGCGGAGAGCGCCGACATGAGCCGGATCATCAACGACGGGCTCGCCAAGGCGGTAAAAAAACACCCGAAAAACTTTCAGGGGCTCGCGATGCTGCCTCTGATCGACACCAGGCTGGCGTTGAAGGAGTTGGACCGCGCGATCTTGGACTTGGGGCTCTCCGGCCTGTGCATGCTCACCAACGTGGCCGGGAAGACTCTGGACTCCGACTTCCTCCTGCCGGTGTACGAGCGCGCCGAGGCGCTGAAGATTCCGATCTTCATCCACCCGACCACGCCCCTCGGCGCGCAGGTCATGCAGGAGTGGCGCCTGGCGATCATTCTGGGCTTCGAGTTCGACGTCATGCTGTCGGCCACGCGCCTCGCCTACGCGGGCGTGCTCGAAAGATTTCCCGAGCTGCATTTCATCGTCTCGCACCTCGGCGCCGGGCTCCCATTTCTCGCGGGCCGCATCGACCGCGGCTACCACGACCCGACGTGCGGCATCAAGACGAAGAAGCCGACCTCGGACTATTTAAAAGACCTCTACTGCGACACCGTCTGCTTCTACCAGCCAGCGCTCAAGATGGCCTACGAATTCTACGGCCCGGAGCGAATGGTTTTGGGCAGCGACTTCCCGCTCTTGATCGGCGACCTCCCCGGAGCGGTCCCCAGCATCGAGGAGATGGACATCCCCAAGAGCGATAAAGAAAAGATTCTCGGCGCGAACGCCAAGCGGCTGCTGAAGATGGCGTGAGGACCGAAGCCGGAGGAAGCCATGAAATTTTTCTCGCGCCTCGGATTCTTGCTATCGCTTTCCCTCGCCTTTTACGCCGTCGAGCCCGCGCGATCGGCGGCCCCGCCGGCCAAGGCGGTCATGACCACCGGATCGTTCAGCGAGCGGGAAGGCGTGGTCTACGTCGCCCAGGATCAGGGCTTGTTCCGCAAATACGGCCTCGACCTGAGCTTCGTCCAGGTCCGCAGCGGCCCCGTCGGCATGTCGGCGCTCGCGGCCGGCGAGTCGCAGTTCCACTGGGGATCGGTGACGGCGGCCAACCTCGGCGCGATCGCCGAGGGCGCGGACGCGGTTTTTCTCGCCGGCTTCATCAACAAGCTGACCGGCGCCTTCGTCGTCAATCCGAAGATCAAGAGCCCGCCGGAGCTGAAGGGAAAGACGCTCGGGGTCAACAGCTTGAGCGGCGGCGGATGGATCTTCACGATGCTGGCGCTCGACCACTGGGGGCTCGAGCCCAGGCGCGACGGCATCGCGATCCGCGCCCTCGGCACCGACGGCGTCCGCGCCGAGGCGCTCGCCTCGGGCGTCATCGACGGCTGCCAGATCGGCTACACGTTCGCGGCGCTGCTCCAGGCGAAGGGGTTCCGCGTCCTCGCCGATCTCGAAAAGCTGTCGATCCCGTTTCAGGGATCGGGCCTCCTTACCCGGCGCGCCTTCATCGCCTCGTCGCCGGCGGTCGTGGAGAGCGTGCTGCGCGGGCTCCTCGACGCGGCGGCTTTTATCCGCAACCGCGAGAACAAGGCGCAGGTGATGAAGAGCCTGGCCCGGGGGCTCCGCCTCTCGCGCCTCGAAGACGCCGAGGAAGGCTACCAGAGCATCGTCGATATCTACGAGAGGAAAATCTATCCGAGCACGGACGGCATCGCGAACGTCCTCCGGCTGCTCGGCCCGGGCAACGAAAAGGTCCGCCGCCTCAAGGCAGAAGATCTGGTGGACGCCACGATCGTGAGAAAACTCGAGAAAGAGGGCCGGTTCTAACCCGCTAAGCGGCCGCCGAAGATGGGGTGAGGGAAGATTCCTGCGTAGTCGGATTGTTCATCGCGATAGCGGCGGCACCGCACGGCAATGCCTCGTCAGCCGCCAGGAGAAGCCGGGGGACAATAGTTTCATCCCTGAACGCTTCGAGCGCCCGGGCAAAAGGATAGAGCGCAAAAAAGGCCACACAGGTGGTCGACCGCCATAGCCCTAAAGGTGATAGATGAAAATGAAAAACAGCGACGCCGACCGTATCCGGCAACAACGCAATCGGCGCGATTTGTATCGCTTGAAACAGCCGATCGATCACGGCCTTGGCGCGTCCCGCCCGATTCAGAATCGCGGCCGCTAATACGGCGGTCCAAATAACGATCTCGCTATGAGCAACTCGTAACCGGCGGTCCATGCGACCGTTATCGCTCCGTACGTCCAGAGCCAATAGAGTGTAAGCGCTCCGGTCATTTCCGCTACGATCACATAGTAGATCAAAAAAGGCGCCCATCGACCGATGCGCAGCAACGCGGACTTTTTTGACAGCCGGAGCGGCTTCATCCATGACTCTCGCCCCCTCCCAGCTTCTTCTCCAGATACCGCTCGTAAATCCGGTAGAGCGTCTCCATCGAGGCGATGTCGATCCACTCGTTCTCGGCATGGAGGTTGCCGACGAACGGGCGGGTCATGATGACCGGGATGCCGTGGCGGCAGATGAAGCGCGCGTCGCTGCCGCCGTGCTCGCGGATCAATTTGACGGGACTTCCCGTGATCTCCTCGGTCGCCGCGAGATAGAGCGGATCGATCGCG
>DASWFA010000366.1:0-4436 GCA_036394475.1 Binatia bacterium | reverse complement strand
GCCCTCGAAATAGGCGTGCGGGTCCTCGATCGGCTTGCCGTTGATGAAGATTTTCTTCTGCCTGATCTCCACCGTGTCGCCGGCCACGCCGACGACGCGCTTGATGAAGTCCTTGGTGCGGTCCTCGGGAAAGATAAAGACCACCACGTCGCCGCGCTCGGGGGTTTTGAACTGCGCCACGTAGTGGCCCCAGCCCGGGAGCCGCACGCCGTAGGCCAGCTTGTTGACCAGGATATGGTCGCCGATCTGGAGCGTCGGGATCATCGACCCGGAAGGTATCTTGAACGCCTGGACGATAAACGTCCGGATGAACAGCGCCAGCAGGAGCGCCATGCCGATCGCTTCGGCGTATTCGCGGAAGGTCGATTTGACTTTCTTGTTCTCTATCGCCATGTCTTTTGCCACGTTATTTCAAAGTCCCCTTTCCCTCATTCTACCAGACCGCGGCCCGCCGGGCGAATCCGGGCGGGCCTGCATGCGCGCCGGGTTTACCCCCCGCTCGGCTTCAAAGCGGCCAGGAACGCCTCCTGCGGAATCTCCACGCGCCCCACCTGCTTCATCCGCTTCTTGCCCTCTTTCTGCTTCTCCAGAAGTTTTCTCTTCCGCGAGATGTCGCCGCCGTAGCATTTCGCCGTGACGTTTTTCCGGAGCGCCTTGACGCTCTCGCGCGCGATGATGCGGCTCCCGACCGCCGCCTGGATGACGACCTCGAACATCTGGCGCGGGATGACCTCCCGGAGCCGCTGCACCAGGTCGCGCCCGCGCGCGTAGGCCTTGTCCCGGTGCGTGATCATCGACATGGCGTCCATCGGGTCGCCGTTGATGTGGATGTCGAGCCGGACCAGCTCGCCCGGGCGGTAGCCGGTGATCTCGTAGTCCATCGAGGCGTAGCCGCGGGAGAGCGATTTCAGCCGATCGTAAAAATCGACCACGATCTCCGTCATCGGCAGCTCGTAGGTGAGCATGACCCGCTTGGGCCCGAGGTAGCGGATCTCTTTCTGAAGCCCGCGCTTCTCCTCGCACAGGCCGAGCACGCCGCCCAAATATTCCTGCGGCAGGTGGATCGACGCCGTGATGACGGGCTCCTCGACCCGCTCGATCTCCGATTCTGGCGGCAATTTGACCGGATTGTCAATCATGAGGACCTTGCCCGCCAGCGTGACGACGCGGTAGATGACGGTCGGCGCGGTCGTGATGAGCGTCACGTCGTACTCGCGCTCGAGGCGCTCGCGGACGATATCCAAATGCAGCAGGCCGAGAAAGCCGCAGCGAAAGCCGAAGCCGAGCGCCTGGGAGGTCTCCGGCTCGAAGGTGAACGCCGAGTCGTTGAGCCGGAGCTTTTCCAGCGCGTCGCGGAGCGCCTGGTACTGCCCGGAGTCCGCCGGGTAGAGGCCGCTGAAGACCATCGGCTTCATCGGCTTGAAGCCGGGCAGCGGCTCGGCGGCGGGCCGGGCCTCTTCGGTGACCGTGTCGCCGATCGAGGTGTCGCGGATCTCCTTGATCCCGGCCATGAGAAAGCCGACGTCGCCGGCGGTCATCTCCTGGACTTCGAGCGGCGCCGGAGAAAAGACGCCCAGGCGCGTGATCTCGAAGGTCTTTCCGGTCGCCATCATGCGGATCTGCATCCCCTTCCGCGCCACCCCGTCGATCATCCGGATCACCACCACCGCGCCGTGGTACTGGTCGAACCAGCTGTCGAAGACGAGCGCGCGGAGCGGCGCGCCCGCGTCCCCCTTGGGCGGCGGAAAGTGCTTGATGACGCCCTCGAGGATCTCCTCCGTGCCGATGCCCTCCTTGGCGCTGGCGAGGATCGCCGCCGAGGCGTCGATGCCGATGATCTCCTCGATCTCGTGGCGCACCCGCTCCGGCTCGGCGCTCGGCAGGTCGATCTTGTTGATGACCGGCAGGACCTCCAGGTTGTTGTCGATCGCGGTCTGTACGTGGGCCACGGTCTGCGCCTCGACGCCCTGCGCCGCGTCTACGACCAAAAGCGCCCCCTCGCACGCCGCCAGGCTCCGCGAGACCTCGTAGGTGAAGTCGACGTGGCCGGGCGTGTCGATCAGGTTGAGCGTGTAGTCGAGCCCGTCCTTGGCGCGATAGCGGAGCCGGACCGGGCTCGCCTTGATGGTGATGCCGCGCTCGCGCTCCAGGTCCATGCTGTCCAAAAACTGCGCCGTCTTCTCGCGCGCGCTGACCGCGCCGGTGTATTCGAGCAGCCGGTCGGCCAGGGTGGATTTCCCGTGGTCGATGTGCGCGATGATGGAAAAATTCCGTACCCGGTCGGCGCTCATGAAGCTTTGGCCTTCCGGTAGTATTCGATCGTTTGCGCGAGCCCTTCGTCGAGGGAGATCTTGGGCGTCCAGCCGAGGATTTTCCCGGCGCGGGCGGCGTCGAGCGAGCTCCGCCGCTGCTCGCCCTCCTTGGCCGGGCCGTGCGCGGCGGCGGTTTCGGCGCCGAGCTGGGCCGCGAGCTTCCGGTAGAGCGCGTTCAAATCGGTCTCGACGCCGGTGCCGATGTTGAGGCCGCCGACGTAGTCGCTTTCGAGCGCCAGCAGGTTGGCCGCCGCCACGTCGCCGGCGAAAACGTAGTCGCGCGTCTGCCTGCCGTCGCCGTTGATCACCGGCGTCTGGCCGGAGAGGAGCTGGTCGATGAAGATAGCGATCACGCCCGCCTCGCCGTGAGAGTTCTGCCGCGGGCCGTAGACGTTGGCGTAGCGGAGCGCGGTGTAGGGAATGCCGAACGTGACGTGGTAATAGCTAAGATAATTCTCGCCGGTGAGCTTGCTCACGCCGTAGGGGCTCGCCGGGTGGGTCGGATGGTCCTCCGGCGCGGGGTACTTCTCCTGCTCGCCGTACATCGCGCCGCCGGAAGAGGCGAAGACGACTTTTTTTAGCCCGCTCAGCCGTCCCGCTTCCAATAGATTTAAAAATCCCACGATGTTGATCTGGGCGTCGTACACCGGGTCGGCGACCGACCGGCGCACGTCCATCTGCGCCGCGTGGTGGTTGAGCACGTCGGGCCGGATGTCCGCGATGAGCGCGGGAACCTTGGGGTCGAGCAGGTCCATCTCATGGAGCGTCGCCTTGGGATTCAAGTTTTTCTTCTTCCCGGAGGAGAGGTTGTCGATGACGAAAACGTCGTGTCCCCTGTCGATGTAGCGGTCCACGATGTGGGAGCCGATAAAACCGGCCCCGCCGGTGACGATGATTTTCATAGCGCTACTTCTGCTTCAGCCTTTCCTTGAAATACTCGATGGTCTTTTCGAGCCCCTCGTCCACCTCGACGCGCGGCTCCCAGCCGAGCAGCTCGCGCGCCTTGGAGATGTCGGGCTGGCGCACCTGCGGGTCGTCCTGCGGCAGCGGGTGGAACTCGATCCGGCTCTTGGAGCCGGTGAGCTGGATGATCTTTTTGGCGAAGTCGAGCACGGTCATCTCGTGCGGGTTGCCGAGGTTGACCGGCAGATGGTAATCGGCCTCGAGCAGGAGATGCAGCCCGCGCACCAGGTCGTCGACGTAGCAGAAGCTCCGCGTCTGCGTCCCCTTGCCGTAGGCCGTGAGCGGCTCGCCCTGGAGCGCCTGGCTGATGAAGTTCGGCACGACGCGCCCGTCGCGCATGCGCATGCGCGGGCCGTAGGTGTTGAAGATGCGCACGATGCGCGTGTCGAGCTTGTGGAAGCGGTGATAGGCCATCGTGATCGCCTCGGCGAAGCGCTTCGCCTCGTCGTAGACGCCGCGCGGCCCGATCGGGTTCACGTTGCCCCAGTAGTCCTCGCGCTGCGGCCGCACCTGCGGGTCGCCGTAAACTTCGGAAGTCGAGGCGAGCAGGAACGTCGCGCCTTTTTCCTTGGCGAGGCCGAGCGCGTTGTGGGTCCCGAGCGAGCCGACCTTGAGCGTCTGGATCGGCATCTCGAGATAATCGACCGGGCTCGCCGGCGAGGCGAAGTGGAGCACCATGTCGAGCGGGCCTTCGACGTCGATGAAGTTGCTGACGTTGTGGTCGATGAAGCGAAAGCGCGGGTTGGCGGCGAAGGCGGCGATGTTCTCGCGCGTCCCCGTCGAGCCGTTGTCCATGCAGAGCACGTGGTCGCCGCGCTGGAGGAAGCTCTCGCACAGGTGCGAGCCGATGAAGCCGGCGCCGCCGGTGATGAGGATTCTAGCCATCTCTCCTGCCGATGGAATAATAGCTGAAGCCGAGCTTTCTCAGGTCGTCGGGGTCGTAGATGTTCCGGCCGTCGAAGATCACGGGCTGTTTGAGCAGCCCCCGGATGGTGTCGAAGTTGGGGCGGCGGAACTCGTTCCACTCCGTGACGACGATGAGCGCGTCGGCGCCCTTGAGCGCGTCGTAGTTGCGCCGGTGGTAGCCGATGCGGTCGCCGAAGATCTTTTTCGCCTCGGCCATCGCCTCGGGGTCGTGCGCCTGGACCTTCGCGCCGGCTT
>DASWFA010000365.1:0-5046 GCA_036394475.1 Binatia bacterium | reverse complement strand
AGAAGACGTGGACCTTGTCGGTGTCGACTTTCTTGTTGGCCACGAGCTTGTCCCAGACCAGGAAGTTGAGCGCGCCGGCGTCCACGCGTCCCGCCTCGACCCAGGCGGCGGTGGCGTCGTGCGCCCCGCTGAAGCTGAATTTGGAGAAGTCCTTTTCCGGATTGATGCCGGCCTTGACCAGATAGTAGCGCGGCATCAAATGGCCCGACGTCGAGGCGACGTTGCCGAACGAGAAGGTCTTGCCCTTCAGATCCTTCAGCTCGCGCACGCCGGTGTCTTTCCGCGTGATGAACTGGCTCTTGAACTCGGTGTCTTCCTTCCGCATGACGACCCGCTTCGCGCCCTTGGCCATCCGCGCCGCCTGCACCGAGGTCAGCCCGCCGTACCACACCATGTCGAGCTTGCCGGCGGAGAGCCCTTCCACGGTCGCGGGATAATCGACCACCGGCGTGAACTTGACCGGCATCCCGACCTCCTTCGACAGGTAATCGGCGAACGGCGTGTAGATCCTGAGCAGCTCCTGCGGATTCTCGTCCGGAATCGCCGAGATGCGGAGCTCCTTCTGCTGACCGAACGCCGTCACGGCCGAAACCACGATGAGAAAAGACCCCAACGCAATCCAGTTCTTCATGTTCGTCTCCTGTTTCCCGGTCACATTTGAAACACGACGTTTATACAATTCGGGCGCCAAGTCAAACGAAGCAGCTATAGGCGCCATCCATGTTTTCTATAACCCGCCTCGGTCGAATCGCAGCGAAAGGGCTCTGTCAGCGTGAACGACGATCATCCTGGAAATAAATCAGCCGGTTCGAATACCATTTGTCCGCCGGTAATCCTATGCCTAAGATACACAGCGGAACTTGGCGAATACATAAGGATAATGCGCTTGATACCAGTTGCGGAAGCTCGGCCGCATCAAGCGCGCCGCGGTGGCCCAGGAGGCGCCTTTCAACACATAATGTTTGCCGTCGAAAAAATCAACCGAGTACTCCCGATAAGTCTCGAGCGGGACGAACCCCGAAAACGGCGCGAACGGCGTCCCCGTCCACTCCCAGCCGTTGCCCGAGAGCTCGTGGATTCCCCACGCGCTCATGCCTTCCGGATTGGATCCGACCGGCGCGGGCGACCAGCGGGTAAAGTCGAAATTTCCCCGGCGTGCGGAAGGCGCTTCTTCGCCCCACGGATAGGGATCGACCTTCCCTTCCGGCCCGCAAAACGCGGCCCGGTGATATTCGGCTTCGGTCGGGAGCCTTTTGTTTTTCCATTTTGCGTAAGCGCGCGCCTCGGCGAGGCTCGCATAGACCGGCCAGCTCGAAACGGACGGCAAAGGCAAAAGGTCGAACATGGCGCGGTAGAACCATTCCCCGCGCTCTCTCAGCCAAAAATTGGGATGCCGCGCGCCTTCCCTCGCCTTCCACGCCCAATCGCCGTCCGTCCAATAGCGGCGGTCGTCGTAGGCGCCGCTCTCCACGAAAGCGAAAAATTGGCCGATCGTCACCGGCAGCGAATCCATCCGGAAGCCGGGCACGTCCGCCTCGCAGCCCTCGAACTCGTTGTCCCAGCCGAACTCGATGCCGCCGCGCGCCGCGCCGAGCCGGGCGCGGCCGGCGGGAACGGCGATCTCCTCCGACCGCGCGCGGCCGTCGAATACATGCTCCGGCAGGCCGCGGGGGCGGACTTTGCGCTCGGGGGCGAGCTGGTGAATCATGTAAAGCAGCGTTTCCTGGTGCATCAGCTCGTGCTCCAGCGTCAGGCAAAATCTCTCGCGCTCGCCGCCGTTTTTCGCGGCCTTGGAGCGGATGCCGTCGAGCGCCTCGAGCACCGCCTCGCGCACCGCGTCGCGATAGCCGGCGATCTCGGCGGCCTCCGGCCAGCGGCGCGGCGCTTCGGGATGCGCATGGCAGGCGCCGGTATCGACGTCCGGATCGATGCCGCGGGAGAAAATCTCGTCGAAAAAAGGATTGGGGGACTGCCGGCGGCGCGGCTCCCCGCAGGTCTGATTCCAGGCGAAAGCGGGCAGGTGGCCGAGATAAAAGACGAACGGATGGCGCCAGACGATGGGCCGATACAAGAGGGCTTCGGCGTCGAGCAGGCCGAACAGGTCGTCGCTCCGCCGCCACGCCGCCTGGAGCTCGCCCTCGATCCGGTCGCAAAAGGAATCCATGACTGGTTCTTTGGGGCTAGCCGTTGCGGCGCAAGAACTCCAGCACCTCTTCGGGATGGGCCTCGGCGTTCTTCACCGTCTGCCAGTGCTTCTGCACCTTGCCGTCCGGGCCGATGACGACCGTCGAGCGGATCGTCCCCTCGACCTCTTTGCCGTACATCATCTTTTTCCCCCACGCGCCGTAGGCGCGCATCGTCTTAGCCTCCGGGTCGGACAGCAGCGGGAAGTTCAGCCGATACCCTTCGCGGAATTTCTCGTGCGACTTGAGGCTGTCTTTGCTGACGCCGAGGACCACCGCGCCCGCTTTCTCGACGTCCTTCTTGAGGTCGCGAAAGCCGCACGCCTCCTTGGTGCATCCCGGCGTGTTGTCCTTGGGATAAAAGTAGAGCACCACCGTTTTGCCCTTGTAGTCCTCCAGCCGGTGCTCTTTCCCGTCGCTGCCCTGCAAGTCGAAATCGGGCGCTTTGTTTCCTTCCAGGCTCATCCTTCCACCTCCTCGTATTTAATATTTAGAGAAAATAACTATATGTCAAGTAGCCGGTTTCTATAAAGACGCGGGGCGCGCGCCGCGGAAGAGCGCGTCAGGCCTGCTTGAGGAACTGGATGAAGGCGTGCGAGACCGGAGAGAGCGCGCGCCGGCGGTGAACCACCTGATAGAAGTCCCGCTCCAGCTTGCCGAGGCCGCGGATTCGGACCTCCCGGAGCAGCCCGCTGCGCACCTCCCGCTCGATGGCATGGCGCGAAAGGATGGAGAAACCGGCGCCCGCGATCAAAGCCTCCTTGATGGCCGCCGTGCTGCCGAGCTCCATCGCCACCCGGAGCGCTTTTTCGCTCTTGCGGCCCTTGCGGGCGAGCAGCCTCTGGAACGACCGGAGCGTGCCGGACCCGCCCTCGCGGGAGATAAATCCCTGCCTGGCGAGCTCTTTGACGTCGAGGGAGCGGAGCCGGGCCCAGGGGTGCTTTCGCGGCACCGCCAGGACCATCTCGTCTTTCCAGATCTTTTGAAAGGCGAGCCGCGAGTCTCCTCCCTTGAAGCCGACGAAGCCGATCTCCACCGCGCCGTCCAGCACCGCCTGGACCATGCCGGCGGAGTCGCCGATCCGGAGCACCGGCTTCACTTCCGGAAATTTTCGCACGAAGGCGGCGAGCTTCGCCGGCAGGATGTATTCGCCCGGTATGTTGCTGCCGCCGACGGAGAGCTCGCCTCGGATTTTGCCGTGGAATTGGTCCAGCGAGGCGAGCGTCTCCTTTTTCAAGGCGAGCACCTTTTTGGCCGAGCCGAGCAGGACCTGCCCGAGGGAAGTGGGCGCGATCTTCCCGCCCACCCGGTCGAACAGCTTCGCGCCGAGCCTTTCTTCGAGCTCGCGCACGTGGGCGCTGACGGTCGGCTGGCGCAGCGACAGGTGGCGCGCCGCGGCGGAAAAGCTCTTGAACTCGGCGACCCAATGGAAGACTTCCAGCTTGTGCAGGTCCAGCTCGCGCTTCGCCTTGGCCATGGTCTTATTAAAAGTAGGCCGCGCCGAGATTGTCAACCCCGGACGGCGGGGCTATATTCCTTTTGATGGCCCGGCCGACTCCACTATTGGAACGCCACCGCGCGCGCGGCGCCGAGCTCGTCGAAGAAGGCGGCTGGATCCTGCCGGCGCGCTTCGGCGCGCCGCTCGACGAATACGCCGCGGTGCGCTCGGCGGCGGGGCTTTTCGATCTGTGCGACCATGCCGTGGTGCGCCTGACCGGCCCGGACCGCGTATCTTTTCTCCAGGGCATGGTCAGCAACGACGTCAAAAAGCTCGCCCCCGGCCACGGCCTCTACGCGGCGGTGCTGGACGTGAACGGCAAAGTCCTGGCCGACCTCAGGGTCCTCGCCGATGATGAATCCTTTATCCTGCTGTTGCGCGAGCCGCTGAAGCGGAAAGTCATCGACCATCTGAACCGCTACCTGGTGGCGGACGACGTCGAGATCGAAGACCCGGACGGCCGCTACGGCGTGGTTTCTCTTCAGGGGCCGCACGCGCTGCTTTGGCTGGGCGCGGCCGCGCCGCGCCAGGACCCGCCCTTGCATATGTACGATCATCGCATGCTCCGGGTCGGCGGGCGCGCGGTGCGGGCGGTCCGCTCGACCCATACCGGCGAAGAAGGCTTCGATCTCTTGACGGAAGTCGGGGATTTGGCCGCCGTGGTCGAGGAGCTGGAAAGGGCGGGCGCGCCGCTGTCCGCCCGCTGGGCCGGCTTCGAAGCCGGCGAGATTCTCCGCATCGAGGCGGGCCTCCCCCGCTACGGCGTCGACATGGACGAAGACACCCTGCTGCTGGAAACCGGGCTCGACCACGCGGTGAGCTTTCAAAAGGGCTGCTATCTCGGCCAGGAAGTGATCGAGCGCGTCCACTCGCGCGGCCACGTCAACAAAAAGCTCGCCGGCCTCATGCTCGACGGCAAGAGCCCGGCCCGGCGCGGCGACCGGATCAGCGCCGGCGACAGGGAGATCGGCCGGATCACCAGCTCGGTATTCTCGCCCAAAATAAACCGCGTCATCGCGCTGGGATACCTGCAGCGCGACCATCTGGAGCCGGCGATGGAAGTCGCGGTGAGATTGGACGGCGCGGAGGTCGGCGGCGTCGTCACCGCCCTTCCCTTCGTCTATGAGACCACCCCTTGACCGCTTGAAAGCGCGCCGCGGCTGGGATAGAAATACCGCACTTCATCCGATAAGGAGACGTTAGAAATGGCATCCTTCGTCAAGGTCTGCAATAAAACCGATATCCCGGCGGGAGCCGGAAAAACAGTCAGTGTAAACGGCAAGGCGGTGGCCCTGTTCAACGTGGACGGAACGTTTTACGCGATCGACGACACGTGCATCCATCGCGGCGGGCCGCTCGGCGAAG
>DASWFA010000364.1:0-3277 GCA_036394475.1 Binatia bacterium | reverse complement strand
GGCGTCGCCGGCTACAACCCACTGGCCAAGACGGTCTGGGAAGAGGGGCTCCGCATCCCGCCGATCAAGCTCTACCGCCGGGGCGAATACCAGAACGACATCTGGGATTTTATCCTTTTGAACGTCAAGAGCCGCCACCTGGTCGAAGGCGATCTGCACTGCCAGATCGGCGCGACCTCGCGCGGCGGGGAGTCGCTCACCGAGCTGCTCGACCGCCACGGGCCGGCGACGGTCGCGGGCGCGATCGAGTCCTATCTGGCGGCGACCGAGAAGGCGATGGCCGCGGCGATCCGAAAAATTCCCGACGGGCTCTACAGGGGCGAAAGCTACCTCGACAACGACGGCATCGAGATGGACAAGGCGCCCGGCATCCGCGTCGCCGTGAAAGTCGAGGGCGACAAGCTCACTTTCGATTTCGCCGGCTCGGACCCCCAGAGCAAGGGCTTCGTCAACAGCCCGTTCGCCAACACGGCTTCGGTCTGCTTCCAGGCGCTGTTCGCCTGCATCGGCGCGGCGATCCCGATCAATTTCGGCTCGCTCCGGCCGATCCAAATCGTCGCCCCCGAGGGGACGATCGTCCATTGCCGGCCGCCGGCGCCGACCACGGCCTCGACGCTGGTGACCTGCGCCGCGATCGCCGAGGCGATCTGGATCGCGCTCGCGGAGGCGATCCCGTCCCAGGTGCAGTCCGGCTGGGGCCGGCGCTGCGCGCCGATGTCGGCGGGGACCAATCCCCGCACCGGCAGATCGTTCGTCTGCACGCACCACAACTGCAAGGGCGGCTCCGGCGCCACCGAGGGCTACGACGGCTGGAACCACACCGGCCCGGTGAGCAACATGGGCGGCTCGCGCGCGACCGACCCGGAGATTTTCGAGCTCGCCTATCCCTACCGGCTCTTCGAGTACGAGCTGGCGCCGGACACCGGCGGCGCGGGCAAGTGGCGCGGCGGCACCGGCGCGGTGCTCCGCTGGCGCGTCGAGACGCCGGACATCCAGTGCGTCACGGTCGGCTCGGGCATGCTGGAAAAGACCAGGGCGTTCGGCCTGTTCGGCGGCCGGCCGGGCTCGATCCCGGTCATGCGGGTCACCGGCGTCGACGGCCGGACGCGGCCGCTCGGCCTCAACCAATTTTCCGAGATCCAAGAAGGCGATGTATTCGAGCTCTTCTCGCAGGGCGGCGGAGGGTTCGGCAATCCGTTCGCAAGACCGCCGGAACGGGTGCGTGACGACGTGGTCAACGGGCTGGTATCGATGGAGAAGGCGGCGGAGGATTACGGCGTCGCGCTCGAGCGGCGCGAGCGCGAGATCGTCATCGATCGCGACGCGACCGCCAAGATGCGCGCCGGCAAAGAAGAGCCCGTCTCCGTACGACGGCGCGGAGGATCACGATGAGACGAACGTTATTTGGACTCCTGCTGCTGGCGCTCGCCCTGCAGCCGGCCGCCGATGCCGGGGCGCAAAAAACCAACTTCACGGTCGGGCTGTCCGCCTTTTCCGCCGCCTTCATGCCGGCGTTCGTGGCCGACCGGGCCGGTTATTTCGCCGACGAAGGCATCAACGCGCGATTGGTCTTCTTTCAAAGCGGCGTGCAGCTGATGCAGTCGGTCATCGCCGGCGATACGCAGATAGGCATGGGCTCCGCCCCCGAGCTGGTGACCGCGGTCGCCGCCGGCGCCAAGGTCCACGGCGTCTGGGGCATTTCCAACCTCATGCCCTACGCCCTCATCTCCCGGCCCAACATCCGCACCATCGCCGAGCTCAAGGGCAAGAAAATCGCCGTCAGCACGCGCGGCTCGCTGAGCGAGTTCCTGACGAGCTACGTGCTGAGAAACAAGGGCATGGACCCCTCCAAGGACGTGGTTTACATCTCCATGGGCGGCGTGCCGACCCGCTTCGCCGCCATTCTCTCCGGCTCCGCCGACGCGAGCGTCATCAGCGCCGCGCAGTTCGAAAAGGGGAGAAAGGCCGGGCTCAATTTTCTTTTCATGCTGTCCGACCTGATTCCGGAATGGCCCCAGGACCTGATCTATATCAAGGACGAGATGTTCGTGGGCCGCGACGCGGAGTTCCGCGCCTTCATGCGCGCCTACCGGCGCGGCGTCGCCACGGCCAAGAAAAATCCCGAGCTCACGATCGCCGCCATGCAGAAGGCGATGCGGTTCGACCAGCCGACGGCACGCGACGGCTACAACGCCTACGTCCAGTCGCTGCCGGACGACGGGCGGGTCGGAGAAAAGGGCTTCGAGCTCCTCGTCGACCAGATGGCCGACGAGGGGACGATCAAGCGAAGGCTGACGATGACCGATCTGATCGATTACCGCTTGATTCACGAAGCGCAAAAAGAGGCGCAGAAAAAATAATCCGCCGGGCGGCGCGTAAATGGCTTCATCCGAAAACCAATATTTTTACGTCGGCATCGACGTGGGCGGGACTTTCACCGACTGCGTGCTGATCGACTCGGACGGGAAAAGCGTCGTGGAGAAGACCTTCACGACGCCGCGCGACCCCTCCGAAGGGGTGTTGCACGGTCTGGAAAAGCTCTCGGTCAAGGCCGAGGTCCCGTTCGCCGATTTCCTCCGCCGCGTGCGGCGCATCGTCCACGGCACGACCATCACCACGAACGCCGTCCTCACGGGCTCGGGCGTGAAAACCGGTTTTCTCACGACGAAAGGCTTTCGCGATATCCTGCTCATGCGCCGCGGCGTCAGGGAAAACCAGTTCAACTCCAAGTACAACCCGCCGACGCCGCTCGTGCCGCGCAGCCTCACGTTCGCCGTCGCCGAGCGGACCGATTGCGAAGGGGGAGAGATCGCCCCCCTCGACCGCGAAGGCGCCCGGCAGGCGATCCGGGAGCTTAAACAAGCGGGCGTCGAGTCGCTCGCGGTGAGCTTCCTCTTTTCTTTTCTCAATCCGAAGCACGAGACCGAAGTCGCCGAGCTGCTCAAGGAGGAGTTCCCCGAGGCGTACGTCTCGCTTTCGACCCAGGTCCTGCCGCAGCTTCGCGCCTACGAACGGCACAGCACGACGGTGCTGAACGCCTACGTCGGCCCGCTGCTCGAGCGCTACCTCCGCCGCCTGGCCGAGCGGCTGAAAACCGCCGGCTTCGAGGGGCGGCTGTTGATCATGCAGTCGAACGGCGGCGTGATGGCGCCGGAGACGGCGGCGCGCTTCGCCTGCCGGACGCTCCTCTCGGGGCCGGCCGGCGGACCCGTGGCGGCGATTTTTTACGGCGGGCGCGCGCAAAGAAAAGACGTGATCGCGATGGACATGGGCGGCA
>DASWFA010000363.1:0-3380 GCA_036394475.1 Binatia bacterium | reverse complement strand
CCACCGCCGGCCCTTCGACGGGCGGAGCCCCCAGTGTGTCGATCACGTCGCCGGTCGCGGGAAGCAACGTCAAAGGGAAGGTCAAAATATCGGCGAATGCATCCGATAGCGACGGCATCGCGGGCGTCCAGTTCCTGTTGGACGGTCAGATTCTCGGCGCCGAAGACACCGTCGCGCCCTTTGTTGTTACCTGGAATGCCTCCAATACCACGAACGGCGTTCATACGTTGACCGCCGTGGCGAGAGATGCGCTAGGCAATCGGACGACCTCGGCGCCGGTCACGGTCACCGTCGCGGGGTCGCGGCAGAGGATCAGCGCGACCTTCTCTCCCCAGAACGTGATATGGACCGACAGCGTCAATGTCCAGGTCAGCGGCAACTCGCTCCAGGAAAACTGCGGCGGGTGCAGCAATTCCGGAGCGCACTCGGCGCAGCTCCTTTCCTCCGGCAATGGGTACGTGGAATTCACGGCTTCGGAGACGACAACGCAGAGAAGCATCGGCTTGAGCCGAGGCAACAGCAACAACAGCCGCGCCGACATCGATTTTGCCATCTCGTTATGGAGCGCAGCCGCCACCGGCACTCCCTACGTCGAAGTTTACGAGAACGACACCTACCGCTGGGGCTCGGTTTCGTACGCCCCCGGCGATGTGTTTCGCATCGCCGTGACGTCCGGCGCCGTCAAGTACTCCAAAAATGGCGTGGTTTTTTACACCAGCACGACTCGCCCTCGCTACCCGTTGTCCGTTGATACGTCGTTATGGAGTCCAGGGGCGACTGTCGCCAATGTCGTGATCTCCCGAACGTCCTAACTCCGACGCGCTTCGATACCTTCCCATCCGGGTTTTCTCCGCTTCTCTCTCGGCTTCGAGACCCTTGCGCGGCGCGGTCGACCATGTCGGCCGCGCCGCGCCCACCGCCAGCCGGGCCAGGCCCAAAAAAAGCCCGGCGTTGAGAACCACGAAATAGCGGGCCGCGGCCGCCAGCCGCCCGACGGCGGGGAGCGGGCGAAGCAGCGCGCCGCCCAGGGCGAGGAGGTAGAACGCCAGCTGGGCCAGGAAAAGCAGATTGAAAAAGGGATTGCCGAGCAGCATGAAGTTTCCTGCCAGCGCCGCCAGCAGGAACCACGGCCCGAGCCAGCGCAGCACCTTGTGGGAAAAATAGGCCAGCGCCACCATGCCCCGCCAGGGCAGCAGCAGCCGCCAGGTCCATCTCAACGCCTGAAAGTCGCCGGCGCCGATGCGCACGCGGCGTCGAAATTCGTCCCGCACCTCCTCGGGAGATTTCTCCCAGGCGGTCGCCCCGGGAACGAGAAATATCCGGTCGCCGGAGTGGAGGCGCATCAGCATGGGAATCAAGAAATCGTCGACGATCGCTTCCCGGGGCAGCGGGCGATAGCGCTCGCGGCGAAACGCGTAAATGGCCCCGTTGGCGCCGAGCAGGCTGCCGAAGTGCGACTCCAGCGTTTTGATCCACGTCTCGTAGCGCCAGTAGGCGCCGTCGAGATTGCCGTTCTTCGCGGCAGAACGGAGATCCAGGCGACCGACCGCGACCGAGCCGTAAGGCCGGCCGAGCAGCGCGTCGATCAATCTGCCGGCGGCGGCCGGGTGAAAAAAAGTATTCGCGTCGGTCAAGACGACGATGTCCGACCGCGCCTCCCGTACCAGATCGTTCAGCACGCTTGCCTTGCCGCGCCGGTGTGGAAACGCGAACAGGCGGACGCCTTCGGCCCGGTACGACGCGACGATCTCCGCGGTCCGGTCGGTCGAGCCGTCGGAGCCGATGAGGATCTCGATCTTCTGCCGCGGATAATCGAGGGCCAGGAGATTGCGAATGCGGTCGTCGATCGCCGCCTCCTCGTTGTACGCCGAGATCAAGATGCTGATCGCCGGACGTTCCGCCGAATTCCCGCGGCGCTCGGCCTCCTCGGGCGCGAGCCGGCTCAAGAGCCAGAGCAGGGCCGGATATCCCGCGTACGCGTAGAATAAGAGCGCGAAAGCGCCCAGCGTCATGACTTCCAGCAGCCGATCCACGTCCATCCGGTCACCTCGATTTTTCGCCCAGAATCATCAGGTTGTAGGAAAAGCGGCCGAAGCGGCGGCGGTAGTCCCAGTTGAGCAGCCGGAAAAGCCAGCGCAAGACGGCCCTGCTCCGCCAGAGCCTTCCAACGACCGAGATCGAGGCCGCCGCCAGCGGATAGAGCAGGAGCCCGCCGCGATGCATGGCGTGAACTTCGAAGTCCGGTCCCAGAAGACCAATGATCTGTTGCGGACGGTAATGGCGGTGCCGCTCCATGTTTTCTGTGAATTGGTTGCTTTCAAACCGCGCCGCGCTCGCCGCGACGCGGCAGAGCCGCGGAAAGAGGCGCTCCGCCGTTTTCCTGATATTGCAGGGATCGAGAAAGGCAAAAAGACCCGCATGGGGCGTCGAGAGGACCAGGGCGCCTTGGGGCTTGAGGGTTCGGCGTACCTCCTCGATCGCGGCGGAGTCCGAGGCGGTGTGCTCGATGACTTCGAGCATCACGATCGCGTCGAACGAGCCCTCCCGGAAAGGAAGATGCTCCACGTCACCACAGACGAAAGGAACTCCCGGATGCCGTTTGGCCGCCGCTTGGAGCGCGGACGGGTTGATGTCGAAGCCGACCATCCGCTTCGCGCGCGTGCGATAATGCCGGGTCAGATATCCACTCGAGCAACCGATCTCGAGCAGCCGTTCGCTCGTCGGAAGCCATCGAGACGCCTGATGGGCTTGCTCCGAGCCGATCTCCGCCATGATTTCCTCGCCGATGATCACGCGTGCCTCCGTTAGCCGTTACGATGACGGCCGGATCTTTCGGCGCGAAGCCTCGAAACGCTCGCCCGCGGCAGTCCGAGCCCGGCCGCCGTTTCGCGAATGATAAAATCGATTTCCTCCCTGGCGTCCTGCCAGGAAAACCGGCCGGCCCTTCGATAGGCCCTGGCCGAACAGGTCTCGATCCAGCCGGCGTCCTTGGCCAAACGAGCCACCTCCTCGACGAGACCGGCCGCGTCCCCGGGCGGCACGAGGACCCCGGTTCCTCCCAGCACTTCTCTCACGGCGGGAATATCGTAACACACGCAGGCATGGCCGCTGGCCATCGCTTCGACCAGGGCGAGGCCGAATCCTTCGTAAAACGACGGGAAAACGAAAATGTTCGTCCGCCTGAGCGCCGTCTCGAGATCCGCCTGTCCCACGTGGCCCAAGAGCTTCACGCGTGCGTCTCGGGCGGCGAGTCTTTGCAGAGTTTCGCGCTGGGGCCCGTCGCCGAGGATTAAAAACTCGGCGTCGATGTCCGGGCGCCGGATGAACGCCTGGAGCACGGCGAGCATGCCCTTGCTCGGATGCAGGCGTCCCGTGTAGAG
>DASWFA010000362.1:0-5035 GCA_036394475.1 Binatia bacterium | reverse complement strand
TGATGGAGTCGGGCTTGTGCGGGGCGTCGTGGCACGAGCCGGCGTTCCGGGCGATTTTTATAGTTTGCACCGTGATCGTCGCCGCCGGCATCGTCGTCGTTCCCGCGCTCGTCGCACCGGCGCGCAGATTTGCCGTGGCGGTCGTCGGCTACATAGCAGGCGCCGTGTTTGCGCTCTATATGCTGATCGGGGGTTTCGATTGGGGGACTTTTCTCGCCGCGGCGCTGAGCGGCTCGGCGGCCTTCGCGTTCGCAGCGGCGAAGTGGCAGTGGCGAGGGACGCTGTCGGATTGACACGCCTTTCCCCGTAGATTACATTTTCGCAGCATCGTGAATGCCCGGCATCGTGGAATCCAGGAGGAGGCGGATAAATGGATTGGATAGCGGCAGCGGTTCTCGGTTTCTGCTCCGCGCTTTTGCTTCTCGCCTGGTCGGGCATCGGCCTCCTCAGCCGGCTCCGGTGACTCAACCTTGACAAGAAAGATAATCTCGTGGAATATGCGGCCCGCCGGAGTCGCTCCTCTCGGCAAAGCCGAAATTTCGGCAAATGGAGGCATCCATCCATGCAGATCTCTCGCCCGGTGATTCTTCTCCTAGCCTCTTTGGCGTTTTTACCAACAGCCATGGTCCGCGCTCAGTCGAAAGGCCAGCCCATCAACGTCGGCTATTCTTCCGTCTCGGGGACTGAGACGGCGGCCTGGGTGACAAAAGAAGCGGGGCTGTTCGAGAAGTACGGGCTGGATGTGAGCTTCAAGCGCCTGGCCGGCAGCTCGCTCGTGGCCCAGGCGATGGTGGGAAAGGAGCTGTCGATCGCTCAGATCGGCGGGACGGCGGTGGTCGACGCCCGGCTGGCCGGCGCCGATATGATTTATCTCGCTTCGACGATCGACTCCATGGTGGCCTCGATTCACAGCCTGCCATCGATCACCAAGATCGAAGATCTCAAAGGAAAGAAAATCGGCGTGACCCGGTTCGGCGCGATTACCGATTTCTTCGGCCGGTTCGCGCTGAAGTCCAAGGGCCTGGTTGCGGATCGCGACGTCGGCATCGTGCAGACCAACGACTTGCCCAACACGCTGCTCCTGCTCAAGACCGGCGCCATTCAGGCCGGCGTTTTGGTCGCGCCGGTGACGGCCCAGGCGCGCAAGATGGGCTTTCCCGAGCTTGTGGATATGACGAAGATCGGCGGGTCGTTTCCATTCAACGGCGTCGTAACCACTCGAGACTATCTCAAGTCGAAGGAGAACCGGGACATCGTGCAGCGATTTTTAAAGGCCTATATCGAGGGAATCAGCGTGGCTTTGAAAAACCGGGAGTTTACCCTTAAAGTCATCGGCGATTACACGCGAACGACGGAGCCGGACCTGCTCGAAGAAACCTATCAGGTGAACGTCGCCAAGGCGTTTCTCAAGGTCCCTTACCCGTCCGTCGAAGGATTCAAGACGATCTTGGACTTCGTCGCCGAAACCAGGGATGCCAAGGTTAAAGCGCTCGACCCGAAGTCGTTCCTCGACCCAAGCTTTGTAAAACAGCTCGACGACAGCGGCTTCATCAAGAGCCTTTACTGAGAGAAGCGGCGCGGCCCCTCCGATAGAATCGCCGCGAGTCGATCCTTCAAGCGACAAGCCTCCCCTTTTCACCCGTATTGACTTCCCTCCCCCGCCTCCTAAAATTTTACCAGGAGGTGCGTTCCATGAACCAGGATCAATTCAAAGGCAGCTGGAAAGAGTTCAAGGGCGAGCTGAAGAAGAAATGGGGCCAGATCACGGACGACGATCTGCTCCAGGCCGAAGGCGACTACGAAAAGTTCAAGGGCATCGTGCAAAAGCGCTACGGCGACAAGAAAGAAGAAATCCACAAATGGACCGACGACTGGTACTCCAAGCTCGAGCGCGACGAGATCCGGGCCGAGCACGCGACCGAATCCAGAAACCAGAGATAAACAATCCGGTTTGACATAGCGGCGGCGCGGCGGCTACTCTCGCCTTTCAAAACACGCGGCGATTTTGGAGGGCTTCCATGGCGCTTAGGATCTTGAGCGGCACGGTGCTGGTCCCGCGCGGCAGCCGCGAGGGGCGCGTCGTGATCGGCTTCGATCCGTTCGAGGTGACCGAGGCCAGCGACCCGGCGATCGAGCTGGTCAAGAGGCGTGAGGTCGGCCGCGCGGGCCGCCTGCTCGCTGCGCCCGTGTCGATGGTCGCGCCGCGTCAGTTCAGCACGCAGGCCGCCGCCCCCGGACCCATCGCCTTCAAGGGCAGAATCAGCGACGCCGCCACGCGCGACGCGCTCACGATTTCCTGGAACAATTTCGACGGCCGCGTCGATCAGGAAGAGATTCCGTTTATCGTCGTCGGCGAAGTGCCCGACCGGCGCGTGCGCCGGGTCAGATAGCCGTTCCTCCCATGTGCAAACGCTTCGGTCATGAGTCTCTAGCGGGGCTTCGGCACCGCGCGGAACCCTACGATGCGGTGAAACTCGCGGCCCTTCAGGGGGTCCGTTTCTGACGCGGGCGCGTGATGGCAGCTCGGACACTCGCTGTCGCGGGCGCAGTCGACAATGCGCTGCTCGCCGGAAAGCTCGATTTCGAACTCGTGCCCGCACTTCGAACACTTTAATTTCCACATTCCCGTGTCCACGGGGTTATCTCCAGAAGACGGGAATGAGCAATTTCATAAGACAATCAAAGGGGTTCAAAGCGTTATAGTAAATTGACGCATCTGATTTGTCCAATATATTTTTCAGTTGAGAATAAGTCGAGAATCCTATAAATAGACCGCCATGGAGCTCAGGAGGCTCAAATATTTTATCGCGGTCGCGGAAGAGCTGCATTTCGGCCGGGCAGCCGCGAAATTGCGCATCACCCAGCCGCCCCTCAGCCAGCAGATCCAGCTGCTCGAGCGCGAGCTGGGGATGCAGCTCTTCCACCGCACCAAACGCCATGTGGAGCTGACCAGCATGGGCCGCGTTTTCTTGGGCGAGGCGCGGGCGGTGCTCGATCAGGCGGAGGGGGCCGTGGCGCGCACCCGGCGCGTGCAGCGGGGCGAGTCCGGGCAAATGTCCATCGGCTGGATGCCCTGGGCGGAGCTGACGCCGCTGCCGTACATGATTCGGGCGTTTTGCGAGCGCTATCCCGACGTGCGCCTCGATGTGCGGAGCCTCAGCGTCTCGGACCAGCTGGCGGCGCTCCAGGAAGGCAAAATCGACGTCGGCTTCGTCCTCTCGACGTCCGTCCTCGAGGCGACGGACCCTCCCAAAGACGGCCTCAAGACGGAAATCGTGCTGAAGCCGCCGCTCGTGGTCGTGGCGCCGCGAAGCCACCGCTTCGCCGCCAGGCAGCGCATCGAGCTGGCCGAGCTGGCGAACGAGCCCTATATCCTATTCAAGCGCGAGAGCGGCCCGGTGTTTTATGATTACGTGATCAGCTTTTACCATAAGAACGGCCTCCGGCTGGACATCCGCCACGAGGCCGATCATCCGTCGGCGGTGCTCGGGCTGGTCGCCGCGGGACTGGGGATCACGATCCTGCCGTTTACAGCGAATGGATTCGTGGCGGGCGTCGTGTTATGCGAGCTCCCTGCGGCGACCCCGGAGCTCGAGATCGCGCTCGCCTGGCGCGCCCAGAACGACTCCGCCCTGCTGGCGAATTTTATCGAGACGATCCGCGCCTACGAGCCGGACGCCGCGGGCGGGAAGCGGAAAGATTAAATTCTCTTAGATTGACCGGCTATCAGTACCCGCCCACGACGCGGCGCGGGCGCCAGCGCCCGTTCTGGTGGTCGGCGATGTAGTCCGAGCGCGCGAACAGCTTGACCAGCGCGACGCCCGCGACGAACCCGCCGACGTGGGCCCAGAAGGCGACCCCGCCGAGCTCGCCGCCGAAGGAGACGAGGCCGCTGACAAACTGGATGACGAACCAATAACCCAGCATCACCCACGCGGGCAGCGCCATCGAAGTGATGAAGAAGCCGAGCGGCACCAGGGTATAGACGCGCACGTTGGGATAGAGCACGAGATAGGCGCCCATAACGCCGCTGATCGCGCCCGACGCGCCGACCATCGGCACCGCCGAGCCGGGGCTGGCCACGATCTGGGCCGCCGCCGCGGCAAAGCCGCACAGGAGATAGAAAACAATAAAGCGCAGGTGGCCCATCGAGTCTTCGATGTTGTTGCCGAAGATCCAGAGGAACCACATGTTGCCGAGCAGGTGCATCCACGAGCCGTGCAGGAACATGTGCGTGACGAGGTGCGAGAGCTGACGGCCGGACTCGGCGGCGCAAACGAGCCCTTCGCCCAGAGGGACGGTGGCGCCGGGCGGGACCATGCCGGTCAGCTCGCCGGGGACGAGTCCGAGGCTGCAGACCGATTCCGCCAGCGGGATATCCGATCCGGCCCCCTGGACGACGATCCAGGCGAGTACGTTGAGCGCGATGATCGTCCCGGTGACGATCGCCGGTCGCTGCGTCTCGTTTTCGTCGCGATAGGGAAACATGTCGTTTCAGCGTAGCGCAGGCGGCGGCGAAAAATCAATACGGGTTTTACACTAACGATCTTAGAATATCGCCGAGCCCGGCTTCAGGGCCCGGCCGGCTGTTTCATGAACGCCTCGGCCCGGCGCTTGAGCTCGTCGGGCGGGACGTCTTCCTTGTGCGTCCCGATCCACCAGAGATTGCCGGCGAAGTCTTTCACTCCGCCGTGGCGGTCGCCGTAGAACTGATCGACCGGCGCCATGACCGAGGCGGCCCCGGCGTCGAGCGCCCGTCGATAAACCGCGTCGGCGTCGTCGACGTAAAGATAAATCACGCCGGGCATCGCCTTCCACTGCTCGTTCGCGTCGCCCAGCATCACCATCGAGTCGCCGATCTTCACCTCGGCGTGCATGACGCCGCCGTCGGGCCGCGCCATGCGAAATCGCTCTTCGGCACCGAACGCCTGCTTGAGAAAGTCGATGAGCTTCGCCGCTCCCTCCGCCACCAGACAGGGAGTCACCGTGTGATAACCCTCGGGAATGGGTTTTGCCGCCATGGCGGGTCTCCTTT
>DASWFA010000361.1:0-1935 GCA_036394475.1 Binatia bacterium | reverse complement strand
AAAAGCTCCGCCTTCCTAAAACAAACACCCGGACGCCCGCCGCGTCAGGAGCCGGGCTTGAACACGAAGTGATAGTATTCGTCCATGTCCATCAGAGACCGGACTTCGGAGGAGTCCTGCAGCTGGACCTCGATGATCCAGCCCTCGTTGTAAGGATCTTCGTTGATGACCGACGGGCGGGTTTCCAGCACGTGATTGATGCCGATCACCGTGCCCGAAACCGGCGCGATCAGCTCCGCCGCCGTGGTTTGCGATTCCACCTCGGCGAAGGGCTCGCCTTTTTCCACCTTGTCGCCCAGCTCGGGAAGCTCCACCGAGATAATCCGGCCGAGCTCGCTCTGGCCGTAGTTGGTCACGCCGAAAAATACGTGCTGATCTTCCATGCCGATCCAGACGTGATCCTCGCTGACTTTGAGGGTTCTTTCCATAACCGATCGATTTCACCACTATAGAGATTGCTTTCCCGCTGTCAAGATCAGAGGAGCGCCCGAGCGAGCCGCCGGCGAGGTAAAAAGCGGCCGCGCGCCCGCCCGCTCTTGAATAATCGGCGCGCATTTAGTATGCGAAACTCAACCCGTCGCGCTTTTTCGGACAGACCAAGGACGCCATGAACCCGCAACAGGCCGCTCAAAGCATGATCGGCGCGCTGAAAAAAGCGCGCATCGATTTTATCGCCACGCTGCCCGACTTGAAGCTCGTCGAGCTCATCCGATCGCTGGACCACGAGCCCGACTTAAAGCACGTGCCGGTCTGCCGCGAAGAGGAAGGCGTCGGCATCTGCGCCGGCGCCTATCTGACGGGGAAAAAGCCGGCGCTCGTCATGCAGAACGCCGGGCTGCTCGCCAGCGTGAACGGCCTCACCACGACCTGCCTGCAGTTCCAGATTCCGATCCTGCTCCTGGTTTACTACGCCGGCGACTTCGGCGACCGCGGCTTCGCCACGGTCGGCGCGATGACCGAGCCGATTCTGGGGGCGCTCGGCCTCAGGACCTATGTCTTGAGAAAGCCCGACGAAGTCGCCGAGACGATCAGCGGCGCCGAGATTCTGGCGGAGGACTCGCGCAAGCCCGTCGCCGTCCTGCTCACCAAAGCCGTCCTGGGGATGGAATAATGCAGCGCTACGATTATTTAAAAACGATCGCCGGCGACGCGGGCGACGCGCTGGTGGTGGCGGCCGGCTGGGCGGCGCGGGAATGGCAGGCGCTTCGCCCCGGCGACGGCAACTTCCGCCCGCGCACGCTGGGGCTGGCGTCGTCGATTTCCCTCGGCATCGCGCTCGGGCTGCCGCAGCGCAAGGTCGTCGCCATCGACGGCGACGGCGCTTTTTTGATGAACCTCTGCGGCCTCCCCACGATCGCGTGGCAGAACCCGGCGAACCTGATCCACCTGCTGTTCGACAACCAGTGCTACGAGGCCTCGGGGGCGACGGCGACCGCGACGGTCTCCGGCGCCGACGCGGTCGCGCTCGCCAGGGGCGCGGGCTACCGGCACGCCTGCTGGGCCGCGAGCCCGGAGGAGTTCCGGCGGGAGTTTCTCGCCGCGTGGAAGAGAAACGCGCTCGGCTTCATCGCGGTGAAGGTCGAGCCGGGCCAGCCCCAGCTGCCGCCGATCCGCTCCGACGAGCTGGAAAACAAATACCGCTTTATCCGCCACATCGAAGAGACCGAAAAGAAATCGATCCTCGGCCCCTCGGACCACCGCAAGACGTAAACAAAAACCAAGCGACAAGGAGTTTTCATGCTTTTACTGAAAGACGACGACGTCCAGAAAGTTTTGACCATGTCGATGACGCTCGAGGCGCTCGACGAGACGCAGAAAGAGATCATCAAGGGCGACGCCGCGTCGATGGGCCGCATCGACGTCTATCTGCCCTGCGACCGGCCGGAGAGCTATTACCGCTGGGCCCTGATGACCGGCGGCGCGCGCCGCGACGGC